>CASBQJ010000607.1 GCA_949127705.1 Synechococcales cyanobacterium PMM_0085 | reverse complement strand
GGGACGAAGCCCGTCCCCCACACCCCCTCTGCAAGGCCGTATCGGTGAGTATCAGAGGTTGCTACGCATTGCGGGGGTAGCTGGGGGTGTTGCTTTGACCCGCTCTTGCATCCTTTGAGCAAGCGGTTGAGGTAAAGTTTTCCCAAAGCATTGAGCCGACTGTGGTAAAGGCTGCTGAAGAATTCTTGAAGCTGGAGACAGAGGCATATAGGTTGGGAGATTATCGGGATGCGATCACGGACTTCAGCGAAGCCGTTTGCCTTCAACCAGATACTGCTGATGCCTACAGGGGGCGTAGATGGGCAAAGCACGGGTTAAAAGATAGTCAAAGTTCGATCGCAGATTATAGTGAAGCTATTCGCCTTCAGCCAGATAATGTCAATACTTACATAGGACGTGGAACAGCAAAGCGTGAATTGGGAAAAGCGCGATCGCAGATTTCAATGAAGCCACCAGCCAGATTACGCCATTGCCTATAGTGGTCGTGGGAGAGTGAAAGCTAATTTAGGGGATAAACAGGGCGCAATCCGGGACTATCGAGAAGTCATGAAGCTTTGTAAACAAAAAAAGATATGGAAGAGTATGATAAAGCTTCTAAACAAATTGAAAGCCTAGAAAAAGAGAGTAAAGGATTTTGGGAGAGGTTATTCTCATGACGATTCGCGAAACTGCTATTGCCAAATTGCAACAATTACCTGAATTGCTCTTGCAAAAGGTCAGCGATTTTATTGACCTTTTGACTGATAGGCAGCAGCATAGTCTAGCCATCGATAATCCCAAAGGTGAACTTTCTGAAGCATGGGAGCGATGGTTTGAGTCGGTTGATCAGTTGGAAGTTATTCCAAGCGAGTCAGCCAGCGACTATCAGCAACTTCTGTTAGCCAAATATCGGCAACAGGGTCTAGAGCTATGATTCTTTGCGATGCAGGGGTCTTGCTCTGTCTGGTCGATCGCACCCAACCTCAACACAAAGCATACCGAAGTGCGGTGATGCGACTGGCCTCTCCTCTGCTCACAACCTGGTCTTGCCTAACAGAAGCCATGTATTTGGCTCTTCATCGGGGTGGATGGACAATGCAAAAACAGTTAGGGCAACTGCTTTTGGATAAACTGCTGATGGTGTATGAAATTCAGGAGGAGGAGTACGGCCGTTTGTTGGAGTTGATGGAGCAGTACCGCGATCGACCGATGGATTTAGCGGATGCGACGCTCGTTCTGGTGGCTGAGAGGACGGGTTCTCGACAAATCCTCACTCTCGATTCGGACTTTCTGTTCTATCGGATTGGCAATCAAGGGATTTTTGATGTGATTCAAGTTCAGTGATCAAACAGCTAAATACTTGAGTAAAAACGCCGCATAACAACCTTATGGGAGCGGGCTAGCGAGAGATCTTGGTGGAGTTGTAAAGGTTACTTGTAGCCGCTCAACAGGAACGACTATGAAGCCGTCACCGCAATGTGAGAGGGTAAACGCTGGAGCAGTTGCACAAGCGGGTACCAAGCGGGTATGAGGAGCATGCAGAAAGTCGGCGGTTTACGGCTAGTGGTAGGAGTAGCGATTATCTTTTGGATATTCTGCTGCTGCTTTGCGTTGCAACGGTACTACAATTTTTTCCCGACTTTTGTCTCGTTTGACCAGGGCATCTTTAATCAGGTGTTTTGGAACAGTTTGCACGGGCGCTGGTTTGAAAGCTCGCTATCGTCTACCGAGTCGAGTGCGGTGCTGCTAGATGGGCAGGTCGCGGAGGTCTATTATCGACGCTTGGGGCAGCATTTTACCCCGGCTCTGCTGCTGTGGCTGCCGTTCTATGCCCTGTTTCAATCGCCAGCGGGGCTGTCGGTGTTGCAAGCAACGCTGATGGCGCTGGGAGGGCTGGTGCTCTATGGGCTGGCGCGGCATTACCATCCGCCCCATGTGGCCTCGCTGATTGCGGTGAGCTATTACGTCGCGAATGCGGTGCTGGCTCCCACGCTGGCCAACTTTCACGATTTTTCTCAGGTGCCGCTGTTTGTGTTTGGCCTGCTGTGGGCGATGGAGAAACGCCGCTGGTGGCTGTTTGGGCTGCTGATGGGGCTAACGCTACTGGTGCGGGAAGATGCCGGGGTAATTTTGTTTGGCATTGGTACGTATTTGGTGTTGAGCCGTCGGTTTTTTGGGGTTGGGCTGACTGTATGCGTGGCTAGTTTGGGCTATATGCTACTGCTGACAACTGTGGTCATGCCTGCGTTTTCACCCGATATTTCGCGGCGGTTTATGGTGGAGCAATTTGGGCAATTTGTCGATGGGCAGGAGGCTTCTACGCTTCAGGTGCTAGCGGCGATCGCCCTCAACCCGCTCAAATTGCTGTCAGAGTTAGTCAACCCGCCCGGACGCACCCTCAGCTACCTGTTGGCCCAGTGGCTGCCGCTGATGTTTGTCCCTATGATCTCGCTGGATGCGTGGCTGCTGGCTGGGTTCCCCATCCTCAAAATTTTGATGCAGCAAGACCCAACGGCGCTGTCGCTGCACTTGCGCTATGCGGTGACGCTGGTGCCCGGTTTGTTTTATGGAGCCATTCTGTGGTGGGCCAAGCATCCGCTCCAGTTTCAGCCGCGTACTCGGCAGTTATGGCTGGTGTGTATGGGGCTGGCGCTGCTGCTCACCCTGACCTCCAACCCCAACCGGGCCCTGTCCATTGTCATTCCCGACTCCATTCAGCCGTGGGTATACACCTCGCCCGCCCGCCAGTGGCAACATGCCCAGGCCGTGCGATCGCTGATAGGCCAAATTCCATCGACCGCTAGCGTCACGGCAACCGGTAACATTGTGGCGCATTTGTCCAACCGCCGCGAGGTGTTGCGCTATCCGGCCACTAAGCTCAAGAACGACGCCCGTGAGGTGATTCAGGTGGAGTATGCGATCGCTGACCTGTGGTATCCCCAGCAGTTTCAAGTGGCGTTTGTGGACGAGCGCAAGACTTTAGTCGGCATGACTAATCGCACGTCTAACTGGATCGAAAAAGAGGTGTATGGCTTAATTGACCTGCAAGATGGCGTCGCCCTGCTGCGCATTGGAGTGCCCCATGATCCAGAGGCGATCGCCCACTGGAATGCCTTCAAGCAAGAGGTAGAATCTCTGCCAGAACCGATTCAACCACAAGTGCCATCACCGCCCTAAGGATAGAAAATTAAATACCCTGCAAAAATGATGCGCCTGTGAGGACATGGCAGTGCCATGTCCCTACCCAGGGAATTGTATAGGAATCAATGTATGGTCTTACCCTGCAAAAATGATGTATTTGTAGGGACATGGCACTGCCATGTCCCTACAAACCTGTGAGGACATGGCAGTGCCATGTCCCTACCCAGGGAATTGTATAGGAATCAATTTACGATCCTAACCGTCTCACTCAAAACTCAAAATTCACTCACTCCTCACCAGCGTCAAGCCTTCAATTTTGCCCAGAATTTTTTGTCCCGGCAAATCCAGAACTTCGAGCCGATCGCTGTCCAGCAAAAAGTAAATCTGCGGTTCGCTGTTCCACAACCGTTGCAGGCGTTTGACAGACGCAGGTAAAATCCGGCGATCGCTATAAAAATCGAGGGAGGGACGTCGATCGCGGTACGAGGTGTAGATTGTTTCGCCGGGTGGCGTATATTGCCGCACTAGGCTGGCGACGGGCTTCACGGGATATGCCTCTGCCAATTCCCAGACCCAATGAGGGGAGAGCATCAGCAGCAGTAACGATAGGTATGTACCCCAAATTAGCAGGGAGATGAACTGCGGATTTTGTCGCCGCATTAGCATTGCCGCCAGAGCCATCGTGACGCTAAACGTGCCCAAAATACTGACCAACGACAGGTCGCGAGGCTGGCTCCAACCCCAAAAGTAGGCACAGCCCGCACCAGCGAGGCAGGCTAAGAACGCGATCGCTGCTATCCACCCCGGTGCATAGTCCTGCCGCTGCTGCCGGATGCCACTATGCTTACCCTGCTTCCACAAGTCGCTCAGTTGAGCGCCCACCACCAGCGCCAATGCCGGATATAGCGGCATTATGTACCAGGGAAGTTTGGTCGCCATCACCGAAATAGCTACCAAATAGACGCTGCTCCAGATCAACGCTAGCTTGGCCCAGCTCAGCAGTAAGCTGTCTCGCATGAAGTAGAAGCCCGCTGGCAGAAACAGCAGCCACGGCACGCCATATTTCAGCAGTTCCAGCAGGTAATACCAGGGCGCACCGCCATTGTTTTCGACCGACGTCCACACCCGCTGCCACGATTGGTCTACCAAATTGCCGCCCAAGAAATCTGCGCCATAGTGCTCCAATTGCGCCCCATACCAAACGGCAACCGGAAAACTGCCGATCGCCACCCCCAGCCACAGGTAGGGCAAGCGCAGCAGCCGGGGCGTATCCCAGGCCAAAAAACCCAGCGCGATCGCCCCCAGCAACAGCCCCAGCATCACCCCTTTGGTCAAACAAATTAGCCCAAAGCCAATGCCGATCCCCAGGGCAAAGCGACGGTCTCGCCGCGATCGCAATACGCTCCACACCAGCAGCAGCCAGAAGCAAAGCACCGCTCCGTCTAGCATGGCCAGCCTGCCATGCCGCACGACGGGCAGCCAGGTCAGATATACCGCCGCCGCTAGCAATGCCGGTAACCGCGTCGGAAACAGCTCGCGCCCCACCCAGTACAGCAGTGGCACCGACACTGCCGTCAGCCATGCCCCCGGCAGCCGTGAGGTCAACTCGTTCACCCCGCCCAATCGGTAGGCGATCGCCATCAGGTTGTGCATCAGCGGCGGCTTGTTGAGGTATGGCTCGCCGCCGAGGGTGGGAAACAGCCAGGTGAGAGAGTGGGACGGCGATCGCCAAATCGCGCGCGCCACCTGCGCTACGGTACCCTCGTCCCAATCTCGCAGGGGCAACCCGCCTAAATTGATCGTAAACAGCAGCAGCGCCGCCGCTAGCAACACCGCCGCTAGCAGCCAATCGGCCTGATCCTGGTTTTGGCGCAATTGCCGCCCAGATACATTCAAAATCGACATGGCAACCCCAACACCGCTCACCTGGCAACAGGAATCTCCCCACAGGTTAACTCACAATTTGCCCGAGCTATGCAGTCTATCCGCTGCTCGTGGCTCCTATAGATCTGTTTGCGAAAAGCGCAATTGCAGTACCACCAACACTAGCGTTAGGGCTAGTAAAACCGTTGCTGCTGCTGCCGCATAGCCAAAATCAAACTGCGAAAAAGCTTCGTTATAGATGTAATACACCAGCAAATTGGTCGAGTTTAGCGGGCCACCGCCCGTAATCACATAGGGTTGTTCAAAGCTACGCAGCGTAAAAATGGCCGTCGTCACCGCTGCAAAAATCAGCGTTGGGCGCAGTCCCGGCAGCGTAATATGCCAGAACTGTTGCCAGCCATTAGCTCCATCTAATTCGGCGGCTTCGTATCGGCTAGGTGGAATGGTCTGCAACCCGGCCAAAAACACGACCATGTTGAACCCTAACTGTTTCCAGATACTCAGCAAAATGAGCACAGGCATTGCCCACACCGTGCTGCTCAGCCAAGGGATGGCCGGCAGGCCGATCCAGGTCAGCATGGCATTGACGGGGCCTTCTGTTTGAAACAGCCAGCGCCAGCCCAATCCCACGGCGACCAAGGAGGTAATCGAAGGGATAAAGTAAGCCGTTCGCAGCAGCCCGCGCAGTGCCACCGTACGATTGAGCAAGACTGCCAGCCCCAGAGGAACCACCAACGCCGGAATCACCGTCGCGATCGTGAAATAGGCTGTATTGCCCAGCACTTGCCAAAAGTCGGGGTTAACCAGCAACCGCCAGTAGTTGCGCAGCCCCACCCAATGCAGCCCATCCCGGGTAAAGCTGCCCTGGGTAAAGCTCAAGCCGGCGAGATACAGAATCGGATAGAGAACGAAAATTCCCAGCAGAATCAAGGCAGGAGCCAGAAACAGCCAAGCTTCCTGCACCTCACGGCGATCGCCCTTGGGGGGAGTAGAAAAATCGGACGTCATGGGCACACTGGCGGCGCTAGGGGGTGTTTCACACGCACGTTTAAACCATACCTTTTCCTCAATCAATCGTTAGACTAAACCACTAGTACTCGGCGGCGGACGTGTAATTACTATTACAGGCTCCCCAGGCAAGGGGCTTAAGCCCCTTGTTCAAATGTAGGCAAAATTCCGCCGTGCCGTACCGCCTAATGGTCGGCTGTCCTGCCAATTTGGCTAAGATAGCCATCTAGCGCAGCTCGAACGGGGTTAATGCTCTTATATAGCTGCATCTGAGGCGGGATTTGGGCGATCGCCGCCTGCAACCCGCGCGCCGCCTGGGGATGCTGCACCAAGATGGATAGCGGATAAACATAGGTGCGCACTGTAAATAGTACCGCATGGCTCTGGGGCAACCGCCGCAGCGTTTGCCGCTCCACGCGAATCCACAATTGGTCGCCCGCCCGCTCTGCTGTGATGCTATCGGCCATCTGATGCTGGCGGTGCAGCCCCAAAAACAGCTCTGGTGTATCGACGATGCTCCAGTTAAATCGATAGCCGGGACTCTGGGGTTGGAGGCGATCGAAAAACCCGTCTACTGGACGAGTTAGGTTAGCCGCATAACCGGGCACAGGAGCGTGAATTTGCCCGATCGGCAGCCCCAGCTTTTCTTGCAGCCGCCAGTACAGCGGAAAACAAAGCGATGCCGCCCCTAGCGTATAGCCACTGTTAGTCGAGCTGCTGGCATTGGGCACCATCAGACAGAGGTCTTCTTGAACCAGCCGACCAGCTAAGTCAAGCGGGCGATCGCGCCACTCTGCTACCTGCCACCGCTCCCCGGTGATCAAGTTGGTAATTTCTCCTGCCTGGTGCTGGTAGTGAGTCGGAAACCGTGTGGGCAAATGCTCTAGCAGCAGCGCCAACACTTCTTGTTGTCCGGCTTCACTCCCCGGCAGCACCCCATACACATCGGTATAGTGGTCGTTGAGCAGCTCTCGTTTGCGCGCCAGATAGGGTAGAAATGCATCGTCTATCTCAATCCAGGTGTCTAGATTGAGCGATCGCAGCCCCATTTTTAGCTGCCACTGGCCGCCGGCAAACGGAAAATAAAGTGCTGGCCTCATCGCTCTAGTTCCACTATTGCTCTCAGCCTACTGTCTCATACCGCAACCGTTAAATCCAAAGGCGAGGATAGAAATCCACACCCTTATTTAAACCCCATCAGCATGAGATTTCCGTATAACTAAGATGGGGATTCATTAGGACAACCTCTATGGCATTCACGTTTGAGACGCGTACAGCGTCACCTATAAACTCAGCTTCAAACTCGGCAATGACAGACTTTTATAGTCAAGTAGATGTTCAACAAATTCTTCAGGTAGCGATCGCCCGTCAAGCTCAGGCGGGAGAAGTTGAGCAGCTAACCCGAGTTCAGCTGCTAGAAATTGCTGACGAAATGGGCATTTCTGCGGGAGAGCTGCAAATTGCTGAACAAGAGTGGCAGGTGCAGCAAGGCGATGCGCTAGAGCGGCAGGAATTTAACCGCATTCGCGGTAGCCCCCTCCAACGCCGCACGACCCGCTATCTGATTGTTAACGGCTTTTCAGCTGCGATCGCCCTATTAATTACAGGTGGCGGCGGCTGGCTGTGGGCACCCTACCTCGCCTTAGGCTGGGGCATGATAGTTGCCCTCGATGCCTGGAATACCTTCTATTTGGCTGGCGATCGCTATGAGGATGCGTTTCAGAGCTGGCGGCGCAAGCGGCTATTTAAACGCTCTGTCCATTCATGGCTCAATCGCTGGTTTAAAAACTGAACGCAGCTATGTTTGAAAACAACTTATTACCAAGCCATAATTAGCTTACACAGTCATAATTAGCCATAAAACAATAGCTGCTGCGCCTGATCTCAAAACAGCCGAGAGCACCGATGGGAGATGAGGCTGCCAGTCGATCCATGCCAGTCGATCCAACCGTTGACCAACAACGCGTTACGATAAAACCCGGTGTTACGATAAGACCCGTCAGAGTTGTTCTACTAGACAGATTTCATAGACGACACACCTCGGAGCCTGATTGGCATGGTCACAGCACAAGATTCCGGAGATCCCAATCTTGGTCGTATTCTCCAGAACCGCTATCAGTTGGTGGAGATGCTGGGTCAAGGCTCCATGGGACGTGTTTATGGAGCTAGAGACAGACTGCTGGGCGGGGTGCCAGTTGCAGTTAAATTTTTGGCGCAAACCTTGCTCAACCAGCGGATGCGCGATCGCTTTGAGCGAGAAGCTACTACCTGCGCCTTATTGGGGCAGCGTAGTATCCACATCGTTCGTGTGACAGATTATGGCATTGATGAAGACGGGATTCCGTTCTACATCATGGAATATCTCAAAGGCGCAAACCTGAATGACGAAATTGGCAAACACCCGCTGTCGTTGCCCCGGTTTCTCAACATCACGCGCCAGGTTTGTCTTGGTTTGCAATGTGCTCACGAAGGTATTGTTGTAGGTGGCGCACTTTGTCCGATTGTGCATCGCGACATTAAGCCCAGCAATATTTTAATTAGTCAAGATGACAGCTTAGGAGAACTGGCAAAAATCCTCGACTTTGGCATTGCCAAAACCCTTCAGGCAGATGCCAATCAAACCAACTGCTTTATGGGCACCCTAGCCTATTCATCCCCTGAACAAATGGAAGGGCACGAGCTAGATGCGCGCGCTGACATTTATAGCCTAGGCGTGATGATGTTTCAGATGCTATCGGCAAGATTGCCCCTTAATGCCGATACCAATTCTTTTGGGGCTTGGTATCGCGCTCATCATCATCAGTTGCCTCGTCCGATCGAAACCTCATTGGTGAGCGGCAAACTACCTAAAGCCCTAGAAACTCTGATCATGGCTTGTTTGGCGAAATCACCCAGCGATCGCCCCCAAACCGTCAGCGAAGTCATCGACACAGTAGAGGCATTAGAGCAGCGATTTAGACCGGGCTGGGAAATTGGTAAACGGATTGGCAACACTATTTCCACCCTGCCCATTGCCTCCCCGTCGGCGCTGCCAACCTTCCCAACGGTAGAGGACTTCTGTAAATCCCTGGCGTGGCCTGCCGATAAACCGATTGGTGACATCACGTTTCCGCAACCGTTGCGCACCGGAAGTGAGGTTCTGCCTAGCCTATGGGTGATGTTGAGCGGTCAGGAAATCCAAGATCGATTCAACTGCACTCGCTACAATCAGTTCCTATTTGCCCCTGCCCCGCATCCGTCATTGCTATGGCTCACTGTCCTCTACAACCATCGGTATGGTGCTCGCTGGCTATCGTCTTATCTAGATTTAAAGAGTGGTCAAGGCCAGCAAATGACTCGGTTGCTGGGCGAGTCAGGCAATTACCGGATTCTTTTCTTTGCCCGAGAAGAGCCAAAACGATGTGCCAATGTGCTGATCGCTTCAATCCAACCAGCCCAGTGTATAGAGTTAAAAGATTGGATTACAAAAGGGCAAATGTCTCCTGCCACCTCTTACTATGCGGCGACTAAAGAGCAGCTAAAACAAGCGCTAGAAACACTTAAGCCAAAAATTTTAATGAAGCTTGAAGCCATGCACACCACAGACGGAAGTGGGTGAGTATTACCTAATTTAGCTTAAGGCTTCTTTGGGGGGAAATAGAGTACAGGATGACAGCTGCGGCGCAAAATGTCGCCTGTGAAACTCGAAATGGAGTATTCAATCAGTTTGCCAACTGTGCGAGATGAGGTGGCGATCGCCGTAATGTCTTCATCGATCGCGGCGGCTAGCACCTGAAGCACTGGATCTCCTTGCGCCACCTCGGCCTTTACGGTAATGTGTGCCGCCTCTAAACTAGGCTGCACAGCCAACAAATTTTCCTGTGCCGCCTGTAGTTTGTGGGCGCGGATGGTGGGATCTCGACCTACATCGGCTACCACCGTGTAGAGCAAACACCGCTCTGGTGAACCCGTGGGGCGCGCTTGAGTCAGGTGGGCAATTTGCTGCACCAGATGTTGCGCCGCCTCGCTGGCATCGTAAGGAATCAGCAGATAGCGAAACAAATGGCGACAGCGCAAGTCTAGCTCTTCGTTCGTCAAGGCGCAGATTAATTCTGGGCGCAGCATCAAAATCGGGACGGTAATTTTTTGGCACAGCGCTACCGATGTACTGCCAAACAGCTTTTCGCTCAGTAGGTTGCTGGTCGAGGTGCCCAATACCACCACGTCGCTTTGATAGGTCTTAATGGCCGACAAAATTGACTCGACGGGTTTACCCCAAGCCACCTCTACCTTCACCTCAATTTGAGCTGGGATTTCTCCCATCCGCGCCATCAGGCGATCGCGTACTTGCACGAGTCGCTTATCATCCTGCCGAGGAATTTGCTGTTCGGGCACCGCTACAACGTGCAGAAACACAATGTGTTTAATCCCGCTAGCGGCGAGACTTGGGACAAAGCTGGCTAGGCGATACAACCCATCTTTGAAATCTGTGCAAACTAAGGCACGTTCGAACATAAACATCGACCTCGTCAAGAGATGCTTATATTAGTCTATCGGGTTCAGTCAGAATTATTTCGCAGTCCTTTACAATTCAGGGGTCGTCAACTCTATAAAACCTGCCAGACAGTTGTTGAAGCGAATCGACTGCTGGTGGCTACAGGCTGAACCGCTATTTAAACGGCAGAGCCGCATGACTAAACTAGCTAAACTAACAAACCATTCAAATAAATTAGTTTAGTAAAAAATAGTTTAGTAGACGTTTAACTCAATGCCGATACCCAAATTTCGGCTCAAATTTTATCCCAAATTTTGTCACTGATGCGCGTTCAAAATCGAGTTGACGCCCCAACATCCCCAGTTCTTTTCCTCATTAGCTAGGAAGAGAGCAAGAGAGGGAGGTCGCCTACTGCGAAATCCCTGGTTACAGCTGGGAGCCAGGTTCAATTCCCCATTGGGTTTTGAGGAGTTGGTTGTAGGTGACTTTTAGGTAGATATTTTGCTCATACAGCTTCATCAAGAAATCTTGGGCTTGTTCCCGGCTCATGCGCTCGACTTGGTTTTGAAACGACCGAAGATTAAATTGTTGCTCTAGAGACAGTTCGATAGGCTGGTTCATACGTCACTCCTTAGACTGAGGTAAGAGATTGAATCAAGGGGTTCAAACAGTCCAGGTCGCTAGGTCTGACCTGTTTGAAGGTTTGGCGATCGCCAAGCCTGCATGTAAGTGAGGAATATTCAGGAACAGCTCAGAAATATCCTCGTATTAAAAAAGATAACAACCATTTGACAAAATGCCCATCCCCCTAGTTGGGTAGTTTTTGAGTGATAACCGTCAAAGTTAGCTCCTGCTTTTGCCGGATTTATTGAGCGAGATACTCGAGAATTCCCCGTGTGCAGCGCTTTGAGTAGTTTTAGCAAGTAAAGAATTGTAAAAAAGTTTGAGTTGAACATCCTGACGGCTTGACAGAAATCCCATCTTCAGTTTTGACTCTGAAGTGATTCAGGGACGGGGTTTGAGGCAAGATCGGCGGAGCGCTATTAAAATTTCTGATAATTATCAGCACAGATGATAATACGTCTAGCATCCTGGAGGGTTGGAGCACATCAGTTCACCGCCTGAAACTTTTACAGCACAGGAATTTCAGCGTCCTTGACGGAAACTAGTAGAGCAATTGAGAAAATTGAGATGCCTGACTATCACCCGGTGCGTTAAGGGTTACCCTTGGGTAGCATCGACCTGGTTTTGATGAGCGGTTACGGCTGCAATCACCACTGTGATATTGTCGCGCCCCCCCTTGTCTCTTGCTGCCGTCACCAGGGCACTAGCGGCTTTTTCACACGAACGAATGGATTTAACGTGGAATGCAATCAGGTGATCAGATAGCTCCTCGGTTAACCCGTCACTGCACAGCAGCAGGCGATCGCTAGGCTGAATATCGACCGCCTGAACATCAATGTAGCGGAGGTCTTCTCGCCCTAGGCATTTCGACAAAATATGCCGCCAGGGGTGAACTCGCGCCTGATCGAGGGTGAGGTCTCCGACTTTCATGGCTCGGGCTACCCAGGTGTGGTCTTCAGTAATTTGTTCTAGTTTTGACCCTCGAAGGCGGTAAAGCCGAGAATCACCAATATGAGCACACCAAGGCTGGTCATTGCGGAAAATTAAAACAACCGCTGTGGTGCCCATATCAGATCGTTCGGGATGGCTGTTTTGGTCAGTCAAAATCTCCCGATTTGCTTCTAGAAATGCTTGCTCTAACAGCGCTGGTGATGGTTCGGGAGAGTCCCAGTGTTCATTGAGATAGGCTTGAATTGCTTTTGTGGCAATATTGCTGGCTTCTTGCCCTCCTGCATGCCCCCCCATACCGTCTGCAACAATGAAATACCGACCCTCTGGGTGGAGGTAGTAAGCATCCTGGTTTACGCTGCGGACGAGTCCCGGATCGGTGAGACCCGCGAAAAAGCATTTCATAAGGCGACGGCTGCCATCAGGGTGGAAGGGGCTAGGTCGTACAAGTTAGGTTAGAGCTAATTTTGGCATAGCTAGTCTTGGCATGGCTAGTCTTGGCATGGCTAGTCTGGGCCAAGTGAACAGCGATCGCACTAACGCCTTAGCATAGCTAAAATGTGCGATCAGCGCGATTAATCTGTAGCAGCAGCCGGACAAAGGCTACCGCCGCGATCGCCGCCGCCCCAGCGGGCACTAGAGCAATCCATAAATAATGGTTCACCACTAAAATAGTAGCGGATACGGTAAACGCTCCCATCAATAGGGCGTAACTAGTCCCCATATTAACGTTACTGAGGCGTCGGAGCATTCGATCTGTTTCTTGCGATCGCACCCGGAGCCGCAGGTCGCCTCGCTCTAGCTTATCGATCGTGTCTTCAATGCGACGGGGCAGTCCCAACGCCGTGCTGCTCACCTGTGCCGCCTGCCGTCCGAGTTCGCCTAAAAGACCAGTGGGATCAGAACCATTACCATTCGACATAATCTGCATCGCAAACGGCCGTGCGACCTCCATAAAGTTAAAGTCTGGATCTAGTCCCTTACCCACCCCTTCTAGGGTAGAAAATGCTCGCATCACAAACGTAAATGTTGCTGGGAACCGGAAGGGCTGATCGTACGCAATTTCATACAGATCTTCGCTGATGGCGCTCACCGACTGATTCTCAAACGGCTGATCCATAAAGTGATCCAGCATGTACTGAATCGAGCGGCGCACGGGACCCATGTCTTCTGACGGCGACAGTGCTCCCAACTCGACCAGCGACGCCACCACTCGATCGGCATCTTTCTGAGCAATGCCAAAAAAGGTATCGAGCAGCTTTTCTCGTGTGACGGGCTGCACGCGCCCCATCATGCCAAAGTCGTAAAAAATTAACGACCCGTCTGGGCTAACGGCTAAGTTGCCTGGATGGGGATCGGCATGGAAAAACCCGTCATTGAGCAATTGTTGTAGGTATGCCCGCGCACCGAGCTGAGCCAAGATTTTGCGATCTAACCCAGCGGCTTCTAGGGCTTCATAGTGGCTAATTTTGATCCCCGGCATATATTCCAGCGTCAGAGTTCGCGAAGAACTATATCGCCAGTAAACGCGGGGCACTTTCACCCATTCCTCTCGCCGGAAGTTGCGCCGAAATGTATCGGCATTGCGGCCTTCACCTAGGTAATCAATTTCTTGCCACAAAATGCGGCAGCATTCTTCATAAATCCCAAGCCAGTCTCGGCCTCGACCCCACTTGGGATGACGTTGGAAATAGCGGGCAATGCCCTTCAAGATCGCTAGGTCAATTTCAAATAGCTTTTTTAGTCCAGGCCGCTGGATTTTGACGACTACCTCTTCACCGGAGTGGAGCTGGGCGCGGTGCACTTGCCCCAAACTGGCCGCTGCTAGAGGGAGTGGATCAAAGCTTCGGTACAGTTGTGGAACAGACTTACCCAGATCAGCCTGGATAATTGCCTCTACTTGCTCGTAGCCAAAAGCGGGCACGTTGTCTTGAAGCTTCGACAGTTCTTCTACAAACTCGACTGGAAATAAATCAGCCCGAGTGGAGAACAGCTGACCTACTTTAATAAACGTAGGGCCTAGCTCTAGTAAGGTTTCTCGAATCCAGATCGCCAGCGATCGCCGCCGAGTAGCTTTTTTAGCATCTGTGATGCCGCCCTTATAGGTCCAAGACTTGTTGTAAGCGGCTTGAACCGCTAGCAGCTTCAAAATGAACGTCCAAATATCTACATACCGTCGGCGCTGTGAATAGTTTTCTTGGTTCCAGCGGTAGGATTTTGCCGCATAAGGCTTGTCGGTTGCCACAGCAGAAACAAAGCTCTCTAAAGGATCGGTGCGGTTACTAGGCAAAACGGCCACTCTTATAAGCGGCTGAGAGGGAGCTACGGGATGCCCCGTATCTGATGCAACAAAGTTAGAGTTATCAGAAGGAGCAGACACCAGATCCTTAGGAACCTACGTAGAGAGCGTGGACAGAACTGACAAGTGGCAGGGCAATGAGCCTAAACAAGTGGGTCTAAGGACGAAAACGGCTGAAGTCGAGAGCTGAAAAATGAAATCAAGCGTCAAGAGCTAGTGTAATTCTAGACGGAGCGGGCCCGATAACGCTGCAATTCGACCCTCAACTGGGCGATCTCGGCTCTCAACTCATCAATTGTCGTTTGCAGATCGTCACCGGCTGCGGTTCCAGCTGATGCCGCAGTCCCTGGCCGCGACTGCATTGCTTGCTCCGCATCTCGATTGGCTTTTTCTAACACCTGCTCCATGAATTGCCGCAGATGCTCTCGTTGCTCTGCATCAAATTTGCCTAAGTCGCTCATCGTTTTGGAAACGGTGTTTTCAAATTGCTCACCGCAGGCTTCCGCCAATGCTCGACCGACAAAAAAAGCGTTAATCAGAGGGCTATTCATAAAGAAATTTTACGCAGTATCCGAAAAAATTATAACTTGCCTAGCTTTATCGTGCCCGAAATCAACTGATCCGAATTTAATGCTCCGAATCCAATGCATGGATTTAGCGCATCGATCATGCGCAAACAGCGGATAGGCTAGGGTAAAGCCATCTATCGGCTTTGATCGACTCACATATCTCTACCATATCTCTACCATATCTCTGTATTCTCCCCATTCCCATGCTTTCACCTTACCGCTTACTGAATTGGCTAGAACGTCGCTGGGTTGTGCCCGCCTATAGTGGTTGGGTAATTGGCGGTCTGGCGCTGTTTTTCTTTGCCGCTGCGACCAATACGATGGCGGGTTGGCTGTATGTCATGAGCGGGGTGATGATGGCGCTATTGGGCATGGCTGCTATTTTGCCAGGGCGATCGCTGCAACGCCTCCAGGTGAGCCGTCGCCCGCTGGATTTAGTTTCAGTGGGTGATCTGTTGACGGTAGAGCTGGCGATCGAAAACGGGGCGTCTCACCCTAAAACGCTGCTCCAGATTAAGGATATGTTGCCGTCAGATCTGGGGCAGCCTCAGGCAATGGCGATTGAGTCGATTCCGGCTCAGAGTACCTACTACTGGACCTATGCTTGTCCAACCGAGCGCCGAGGCGTCTATCGGTGGCAGGGGGTTGAGTTGAGGACAGCCACCCCCTTGGGGCTATTTTGGTGCCGCCGTCAACAGGCTGTAAAAGCTGTTGCTGTGATCTATCCTAGGGCGCTACCGCTGAGCCGCTGCCCGTTAGTCGATGAACTGGGGCAAGATGCTAGTCAAGTTAGGCAAAGTAATGCTCGCGCTCAGGCCGCCATTGAGGGGGTGACGCGCACGCTGCGTCCCTACCGCTGGGGTGACCCCATTCGGCTGGTGCACTGGCGCACTAGCGCTCGCTATGGTGAATTGCGTGTGCGCGAACTGGAGACGTTTACGGGTGGGTTAGACGTGGTGATTTGCCTAGACAGTGCTTTGGGTTGGGAGGCAGACCAGTTTGAACAGGCGGTAACAGCCGCTGCGTCGCTTTATGCGTATGCCAGCCAGCAGGGGATGCAGGTCAGCCTGTGGACGGCTGGCACAGGCATCGTGAAGAGCGATCGCACTGTGCTAAAAGCGTTAGCGGCTGTGCGCCACAGTGAAACTCCGACTCCTGATGCGCCACCGCGTAGCCCGTTGATTTGGCTGACTCAAAATGCCATCAGTGTGAGCACGCTACCTCAAGGAAGTCGGTGGCTATTGTGGCCTTCTGCCCACTTCAACGCGTCTCACTCGAATGGATCTAATCGCTCTGAACCGGGTGGGATGACAGACACCATCTCGACTAGCCGCCATCCCGGCTTGGTCATCCAGTTTGATCAGCCGCTGCGGCTACAGCTTCAACTAGCGCTGCAAGGCTAGTATTTTTGGCAAAGTTAGTATTTTTGGCAAAAGGCAGAGTAGAACCGCTAGATTCCCGAACCGTTTAAGAACTCTTCAATAATGCGATCGCTCAATCGGCAACGCGCTGCACTAGCATCAGAGGCTGCATCCCGGCGCTGCGCAGCAGTTTGACTAGGGTCACGAGTCGCATTTTGCTGCAAAGATGCTGCCGAGTCGTCTATTTCAGTCAGACCACTACTCAGCAGTGACAGCATTGGCGGGTTTTCAACGTTAGGCAGGGTTTCTTCTTGCAGATTTTGAACCTGACGCTCTAACGATTCAATCCGATCAACTAAGGCTCGAATCACTTGAGCTTCAGAATCTGGCAGTCTGCCATGTTCTAGTGGCTCAACTCGCCCCCCGGCGCGATAGACAATTCTCCCTGGCACCCCTACTACAGTGCAGTCTGAGGGCACATCGCGCAGCACGACCGACCCCGCGCCAATGCGGACATTATCGCCAATTTGAAGATTGCCCAACACTTTGGCTCCGGCACCCACTACTACATTCTCGCCAAGGGTGGGATGTCGTTTGCCACTTTCTTTTCCTGTCCCTCCTAGGGTGACACCTTGATAAATCAAAGCATAGTCGCCCACAATAGCCGTTTCTCCAATGACGACCCCCATGCCATGGTCAATAAATACACCGCATCCAATCTGGGCACCGGGGTGAATTTCGATCCCCGTCAAAAACCGCGCTATGTGAGATAAGAAGCGGGGAATAAAGGGTAGCCGCAGTTTAAATAGGCGATGCGCGAAGCGATGCATCACTAGAGCCTGCAACCCGGGATAACAAACCAGCACCTCTAACCAATTGCGCGCAGCGGGATCGCGCTCAAAAATAATGCGGAAGTCGGCAATTAGCGTCTTTAGCACAAGAATTTTCCCGGTTGATCTAGCAAAGGCAGTCCCTATTTTAGCGTTCAGACGGGGGCAGTTGAGGATGAAGCCAACAAGTTCCTCTACCCATGTCAACAGCGCGCGTCAAGCTGCACTAAATCTGCACTAAATCTGTGCTGATGTACGGCAGTGGTCTAATCGCGCAGGACGTACCCCACACCTCGTACAGTTTGGATCAGCCGTTTCTCATGCTGTCCTTCTAGTTTTAGCCGCAGGTAACGGATGTAGACTTCGATGATATTGGAGTCGCCCATAAAGTCGTAGCCCCAGACTGCTTCTAGAATGCGATCGCGGGTGACGACTTGTTTGGCGTGAGCCATGAGGTGATGGAGTAAATCAAATTCTTTGGCGGTGAGTTCGATCGATCGCCCGTTGCGAAACACTTCACGAGTACGGCAGTTGAGGGTAAGATCATCGAATTCTAGCAGGTCGAGGTCAGGCGCTTGGGTGCGGCGCAAATGTGCCCGCACGCGTGCCAGTAGTTCTTCAATGCTAAAGGGCTTGACCACATAATCGTCGGCTCCGGCGTCTAGTCCGGCCACGCGATCGCCAATTTCATCCTTCGCTGTCAACAAAATCACCGGAATTTTACTTCCTGTAGAGCGCAATCTGCGACATAGCTCTAGACCCGTTAAGCCGGGTAGCATCCAATCTAAAATGGCCAGATCGGGCGGCTGCTCTCGAGCCATCGTTAGCCCACTTAACCCATCATGCGCCACGCTGACCTGGTACCCTTCACAACCTAGCTCAAGCTTAATAAAATGAGCCAGTTTCTCTTCATCTTCAACTAATAGAATTTTTGCCGTCATAGGAATCGCTTGGGGTGTGAGTAAATGTGCGTCAGCGGGGTGAGTTCAAACAACCGTCAGCCACAGCGCTATCGCTGCGATTTAGCTCTGGTGGCTAGCGGGAGTTTTACGGTAAAGGTGCTGCCTTCGCCGATGCGAGACTGCACAGAAACCTGCCCACCCATGCCTTCTACTAGGGACTTCACAATCGCTAGCCCTAAGCCAACGCCCCCGGTCGCTCGACTGCGAGAGGGATCAGTGCGGTGAAAGGATTCAAAGACTTGCGCCTGTTCAGCTTCAGAAATACCGCTGCCGCGATCGCTCACTTCTAATAAAGCCCAGGGAGCTTGATGGCGAATCGTGAGTGTAATCGGCTGATTTACATCCGAATAATGGATCGCGTTGTCTACTAGATGCACCAGCACTCGCAGTAGATGATCCCGATCGGCGATCGCCACTAGAGGCGTAGGGGCATGAACTTGCAGCGATCGCTGCTTGAACTGCTCGGTCATTCGCACTAAGTCTGTCACGACATCATTCAACGCCACGGGTTGCAGCGTAAACAAAACAGCACTGTTGTGGGTGCGCGCTAGTTCCAGCAAGCTTTGTAATAGCTCAATCGTGCGTTCTGTTTCGGATGCCGCAATAGAAAGGGCGGTTTGCTGCGCCTCTGTTAAATTGGGACCTCGTTTGAGCGTGCTTTGCAGGTAGCCATAAACCAGGCTTAGAGGAGTGCGCAGTTCGTGGGAGACGTTGCGGGTAAACGCCCGCTGTTGTTCAGCAGCCGTGGAGAGCCTCTCTACTAACTGATTACAGGTATAGGCCAACTCTTGCACCTCGGTAGGCATCCGCGAGGGGTCGAGCCGGGGTGAATTGAGATTGCCGCTGGCGTAAGATTCGGCCAACTGATTGGCCTGTCTTAGGGGATGGAGCGATCGCCAGATAATCCAGGCCACAACTACGCTCAGCAGGGCGATCGCTACCCCTGCGGTCAACATCAAGTTGCTGTTTAAGTCAGTTAACATTTGATAATCACGAGTCACGTCTTGGGCAACGTAGAGCTGCCCCCAAACCTTGCCTTGGCTCGTTAGTGGATGGGTACACCAAATTAGGTGCTGCCCATTTACGGTCAAAATCTGCGGTTGTTCCGACAATGCTGTTAATTTCATCAGCATTTGATAGTTGGGCGAAGCGCTCAGACTGAGCGATCGCACCACCACCACCGATTTCTCTGCACCGGCTAGGGCGGGAGCCTTGGCCTGACGGATCCATAGCCAGGTATTGGCTGAAGCAAGCTGATCTATTACAGCTTGCACATGCAGCATGGATCCAGGTTCGAGGGCGATCGCTCCGTCATGCGGCGGCAGCTGAAGATTGGCAGTTAGCTGCTCGGTCACCGTCCCCAATTTCTCTCGATAGTCTGCCAACAGCATTTGCTCGGTCTTCCAACTCATCCAGCGTGCCGTACCCCCTAGTCCACCAATCAGCGAAACAACAATTCCTACGGTCAAGCGAAATTGCAACGATGAAAGCGGCAAACTCCTGCGTTTTAACTGAAACCATGAGAGGGGAAACTTGGGCAGGCTCATGCAACGGTGGGTAGAAAAGGAATGAAAACTAGCATTAGGGCTGATCTTTTAGAATTAAGTCGGTATGTATGATTAGTGTCGTATGGCCCGTGCAGGGCTGAACCACACTAAAACGGAGATACTACCCCGGTATCTAGTGCGCTGCTCAAGTTCAAGCCTAGAGATTGAGGAACAGTTCTAATCTAGTGGGTACACGCCAGAAGCGAATGAGTTTTTCCTGAGTGATCTAGAAACCTTTCCTGAGAAGCTAGGAATCTTATCGGCTGAGGAGGAGGCAATCACAATTAATCTAAAACCTCAACAGCTCATCGTGTATGGGGCACAGGTTTTGGGAAGTAAATGCAAAATACATCTCCTTCACGAAATATTTGCAATCACTCACGCTCGAACTTGAAATGATTTTCCTGATTGGTTTGGAAAAGCATCGTAACAAAGAGTAGAAACCTCTACATGGAACTCTTTCTATGCTGATGCCAAATCCCATCTTTTCTGTGGTTCTATTTTTGTTGCCGATGCTGCCACCCATCATGTCTGAGGTCGAACCCAAGTTGATGTCTGCCATCCCTAACAGGCTTCAGCGGGTAGGGTCGCAAGCTCACTCAGCTCCAAGTAATGGTGAATATTTTCACCGGGGCAGTGGACGCTGTGAAGCCCTCCAGTGCGTTTAATCAGGTCAGAGCATCTTAGGACTCCTGAAACAAAGCGCACAATCTAAGGTCATCTGTTAGATTCAATACACTAACCGTGGATGCAAAAGCTTAAGTGAGAACCCCAGGCTCTACTAAAAGGATTTGCTCAGAATCCCTAGATATAGTTTAATCTAGGAGTATTTTAGTAAAAGCCTAGCCGCAGCCCCATGTGTGTCGCTTTTACTCCGTATTGCTTTATTGTACTTAATGCTACGCAGCTCTTCTTGAAATGACTAACGATTTAGATCTGATCAAACGCCTGAGTCCCAGTGCAATGGATCAGATCATGCTTTATCTAGCGTTTAGTGCGATGCGAACGGGCGGGCATCGACACGGTGCATTTTTAGACGCTGCCGCTACGGCGGCTAAATGCGCTATCTACATGACCTATTTAGAGCAAGATCAAAATCTGCGAATGACTGGGCATCTACATCACATTGAGCCAAAGCGCGTCAAAGTGATTGTAGAAGAAGTGCGACAAGCGCTGACAGAGGGGAAACTCCTGAAAATGCTTGGCTCCCAAGAGCCACGGTATTTGATTCAGTTACCCTACGTATGGATGGAACAATATCCATGGCAGCCAGGGCGATCGCGCATTTCTGGTAACAGCCTTACAATGGACGAGAAGCGGCAAATTGAAGATAAACTTCCCCCAAATCTTCCAGATGCCCAGCTGATTAACTCGTTCCAGTTCATGGACATTATCGAGTTTTTGCACAGCCGCTCTCAAGAAGATCTCCCCGAAGAGCGCCGGTTGCCCATGAGCGAAGCTCTGGCAGAACATATCAAACGCCGACTTCTCTACTCCGGCACAGTAACGCGAATTGACTCGCCGTGGGGGATGCCATTTTATGTCCTCACCCGTGCTTTTTATTCACCTGCTGATGAGGAAGAACGCACCTACATCATTGTGGAAGATACCGCCCGCTATTTCCGCTTAATGCGAGATTGGGCAGATCATCAGCCTAAGGTGTTGCGTATTTTGGAAGAACTAGATATCGCAGAAGATCGAATAGGAGCCGCATTGACGGAGCTAGACGAGGTATTGCGGGCTTGGGCCGATCGCTATCACCAAGATGGTGGCCAAGCGTTTGTAGTGCAAATGGCCGTGGGACCAAAAGACGATTAGAGATTTGGAGAAAAGGTTGGGTGTCTGGTTTGAGCTGCTGAGTCGATCTACAGGGTGCGGTTTGGGGCGGTTGGCTCTGCGAACTACCCTACTCACCGTAGGTGTGGCGATCGCTCTTTGCCCTGATCCTGCCCGGAGCTATCGGCTGTCTCCGGCAGAGTCTGGTGCCCTCAGCTTGCCCGAGTCGGCGTTTCTGGCTCATGCAGAGCTACCCTTCTTGTCGCCCGCCCCGACCCTGTTTATCCCCAGATTCGCCTCGTTCAACAGCCAACCCCTCGATCTACAGATCCGCCTTTACAGCCATTATCTGATGGTAAATGGCGCACCCGACGTGCTAATTGTCGGTAGCTCCCGAGCCTTGCAAGGGGTTGATCCCGGTGCGCTGCAGCAGCGTTTGGCCGCGCGCGGGTATCCCAACTTGCGAATTTACAACTTCAGCATCAATGGAGCCACCGCTCGTGTGGTCGATCTGGTGCTTCGGCAGATTCTCCCCCCCGATCAAGCTCCGCGCGTTCTGATTTGGGCCGATGGGTCACGGGCGTTTAATAGTGCCAAACTCGACGTCACCTATAACGGCATCATTGCCTCGGCTGGGTATGCCCAACTCAGACAGGGTCGCCGTCCCATCCAGCCCCTATTACCAGGGAGTCTTCCGACTCCACCCCCTGAGATTTGTATTGATTCGCCGATCGGGCCCACGGCTCAAACATCATCTCTGATCCTGGCGTTGAGCCAAGGTTCTCTAGCTCCGGCTAATCTGAGCCATGGTCAGGCTCTTTTGGCTGCCCCTGCCTCTGCGTGCTCTCCTTTTTTAGCACCAACGACGGCCATTCCGGCTCCGTTGCCCTGGAGCTATGCGTTGCCCTGGAGCTATGCGTTGCCCGTTGTAGAACCATCGCCACCGTTGTCGATCACTGCTAATGGCTTTCAATTGATCTCGACTCGGTTTGATCCCGCTACGTATTATCGACAGTTTCCTAGGGTGTCAGGGCAATATGACGATAATTATGTGCCCTTTCGACTCGCTGGTGAGCAGGCCACAGCAACAGTAGCGATCGCTCACTTTGCCCAGCGCCACCGGATTCCACTGATATTTGTAAACTTGCCCCTCACTCGAGACTACCTCGATCCAGTGCGGCAACGCTACGAGCAGCAGTTTCGTCAATATATGCAGCAGTTGGCCAGTCAGCAAACATTCCTCTTTCACGATCTCAGCCAACAATGGCCAACACAAACCGAATATTTTGCTGATCCTAGCCACTTAAATGGACAAGGCGCTCGGGCTGTGAGTGCTGAACTAGCCAATAATGCGAGTATTGCTTGGGCTACTCTATTGCGTTAGTCTCAGACCAATCAGCCTGCGATTCTGGGCCTTTCCAAAGCGGTTTGGCAAACTAAAAAATTACCTAATCCGCTCTAACGTCAGAGCAAATTAGGCAATCCTATAAATATAGTCAACAGTAGAGTTTAGAGCTGCTCTGCTACCGGCGCGAACGAATAGGGCAAAAAGCTCTGAACTAAACCCAATGCAGCGGTCTATTCTTCTTCAAAAAACTCACCATCAAGTTGTTTGAGGCGAATATGTTTTCGACCTAGAGAAATCTCAAACTCATCACCGGGCTTCAAGTTCATCTGCTTGGTATAAGCCGAACCAATCAAGAGATTGCCATTTGACTGAACTGTAATTCGGTAGCTAGCGCTACGACCACCACGCCCATTGCTGCTGGTCTTGCCGTCTAATTCGATGCCTTCAGCGTCAATTAGCGCGTTCAAGAACTTCATCATATTGACTCGCTCTACACCGTTTTTAGTTACGGTGTAATAGCCACATTCTCGCGCCTTTTCCTCTTTGTTGAGGTTCTCGAGCTGTTTAACCTTACCCAGGAGAGCTTCCCCAAGCAGGGGCTCAATTTTTTTCTTTTTAATCATTAACTTAACTCTAAGGCCATCAGCTAAAGTCTATTCGCTACCAATCTAAGAGTGGGATTATAAGGTTAACCTAGCTAGAACCTAGCTAACAGTTGCCCAGAAATTTTTTCCACAGCTTGAAAGCAGCTCGTAAAAATATATTACACTGGGTTAGCAAAAATTTTCTACATTTTTTCTATTAGAATCTAGCCTTTTTATCAGTTTTGCTCGGCGATATTGACCTCAACGTCAATGATTCCTCTATAGACCTGGGAGATAGTCAATGATTTCAACAGCTACATTAATCTTGTAGGCCATCTTGTAAGCCTGAATGAGTTGCGGCAGGAAGATGCACTAAGACCGCCTTCTCTCTGACAACTTATTTGACAACTTATTTGACAACTCACTGAAAAAATAGTTGAGGATAATCATCCATAAAATTAGAATGATGCACCCAAAAGACTGACCTTTCGAATCTATGACAGTTGAGCATTTAACATAAAATACAAAATTTGCGCAACGGCCAATAGGATGAAGCTAGGCTGTTTTCTGCTCAAGCTGATCTCAGAAGTCGTTCGCTCTAGGCTCTTTAGCCTATCTTAGAACGGTAATGAAATCTGACGCCCTTAACTAAATTTCTATGAAATCATTAACATCGATCGATTTTGAGTCAATCGTAAAGGGTTTTG
>CASBQJ010000606.1 GCA_949127705.1 Synechococcales cyanobacterium PMM_0085 | reverse complement strand
CTCGATCGAGATACCATGCCCGTAACGGTAAAGGGCAGAATATTAATTGCATGGAGCCGAGATAACTGGTACACGATGGTCACCCGGTTAAATTTTCCGGGTATCGACCGGGATGAGATTACTTTGCAATATCGGGGCAGGCTCACATCAGGCGATCGCCCCTCGTGGGTCACTGTACTCAGCTAAAAGCTCTTCATAGTGAAACTGCTTAACCGCCATTGTGCCCACCTGTCCTCCGTCATGTCCCACCTATTTTCTGTTTACTTGATTTTGTCCATCACCGCAAACATCGGCAAATACATGGCCACCAAGATTGACCCGACCATACCGCCCAAAAACACAATCATGATCGGTTCCATAATGCTGGTCAGAGCCTTTACCGCTTGCTCTACCTCATCTTCATAAAAGTCGGCCACCTTCATCAGCATGGTGTCGATTTCTCCAGTTTCTTCCCCAATACTCATCATTTGAATGGCCATAATGGGGAAAACTTTCTCCCGTTGCAGGGCTAGACTAATCATGCCGCCCGACTGTACTTCCCGTCGCGCTTCATCAACAGCATTTGCAATCACCTGATTGCCAGCTGTATCTCGCACAATCTCCAATGACGTTAAAATAGGGACTCCCGAGCGAGACAACGCCCCAAACGTGCGGCAAAACCGAGCGGTACAGCTTTTTTGAATCAAATCCCCAAACAGCGGCATCTTCAGGGAAAAGCGATCGATCGTTTCGCGACCAACTCGTGTCTTGTAATACTGCCGATACGCAAACGCCAAAACCATGACGACAATGATCAAAGTAATAGAATAAATTGGCGTCCGTAGAATATCGCTGATATTTAGCATAATCTGTGTAAACACAGGCAACTCGGCATCGAGTTCCTTAAAAATGCCCGCAAAAATGGGCAATAAGAAGATTGTCATCCCCAAAAAAACCAGCAGCGCAATAATGCCTACTGTGATGGGATATGCCATCGCAGATTTAATCTGGTTTTGCAAGCGGGCAACATCTTCTAGAAGTTTTGACAGACGGTTGAGTACGTCATCCAGCACCCCACCCACTTCGCCCGCCTGGATCATACTGACGTAAAGACCATCAAAGCACTGAGGATGCTTGCGCATGGCATCAGACAGGTTGGTGCCCTGCTGCACATCAGAGCTAATCTCCTGGAGAGCCCGCTTCAATTTCGGGTTGGGACACTGATCCGCTAGCACTCCCAACCCTCGAACTAACGCCACCCCTGCATTTACAAGGGCTGCAAACTGTCGAGAAAAGATGGCTTTGTCCTTGACAGTGACCTTCGCCATCGAATTTTGGATTTGTTTCAAGTCAAGTGTATTGAGAGTTTCAAAGAAACTCCGATCTTGACTTAGCTCCTGCACAAACAATCCCTGCTCTCTCAAACTAGAGCGAGCCTCTGCGGGAGAAGGAGCTGAAATCTTTCGCTTGACGGGATTGCCCTTAGAATCTCGGGCGCGAACAACATAGGTTTGCATGGCGGTTTTAGAAAAAGGATTAGAATGCTCTGAAGATCAAGAATATTACTAAGGTCTTCCCGCCACCGATGCACCAGGTCGGGTAGAACCAGCAGGCTGAACGCCACCGATCAGTCGCTGCAATTCGTCAGGACGAGATGTTTTCGACATGGCGGCTTCAAATGAAATCAGCCCAGCTTTGTACTGATCTGCCAGCACCTTTTCTAAGGTTTGCATGCCAAGCTTGCCCCCAGTTTGAATTGCAGAGTAAATCTGAGCCGTCTTGCCTTCTCGAATTAGGTTAGAGATTGCAGGCGTGATTACCATGATCTCCTGAGCCATGATCCGCCCAAACTCAT
Source organism: Synechococcales cyanobacterium PMM_0085 (assembly GCA_949127705.1). Lineage (GTDB taxonomy): Bacteria > Cyanobacteriota > Cyanobacteriia > Elainellales > Elainellaceae > CASBQJ01. Next base: position 3,590 of record CASBQJ010000606.1, on the reverse strand, counting down.
TCGGCTTAGGATTCTTTCGGGGCACTAAAGTCTGGCTAAAGACACCCACTAGCGAGTTAGACAACTGCACGCGCACCTGAGTTTGCCGTTCAGCGGGAAACACGTCAATAATTCGGTCTACGGTTTGGGCAGCAGAGCTAGTGTGTAGAGTACCAAAGACCAAATGTCCGGTTTCTGCGGCCGAGATCGCCAGCGCAATCGTCTCCAAATCCCGCATTTCTCCGACCAAAATAATATCGGGATCTTCCCGCAGCGCCGCCTTTAGGGCGTTAGCGAAGCTCTTAGTGTCTTCTCCCAATTGCCGTTGGTGAATTAAGCTCTTAACTGGCTCATAGACAAATTCAATGGGATCCTCAACCGTCAAGATGTGCTCAGCACGGGTGCGATTGATTAAGTCAATCATGGCCGCCAAGGTTGTCGTTTTACCCGAACCCGTTGGGCCTGTCACCAAAATCAACCCTCTAGGCTTTTCTGCCATTTCCCGAACCACGTCAGGGAGACCTAACTTTTCAAAGTTGGGGATTTTGGAACTCAGCGCTCGTAGACAAGCCGCATAGGTGCCTCGATCTTTGTAAACATTGACGCGGAACCGAGCCAGTCCTTTGACACCATAGGAGCAATCTAGTTCCCAGGTTTGCTCAAGATTTTTACGCTGAGTATTGTTGAGCATGCTGAAGATCAGGCGCTGACATTCTTCAGCCGTCATCGGCTCGTCACCAATTGGCGTCAGATGCCCGTTGATCCGAAAATAGGGCGGCAATCCAGCCGAAAGGTGCAAATCTGACCCTCCCATCTCGATCAGCTGTTCCATCAAATCTTCGATCATCAATTCCATCGTGCTCGCTCCTTCCGCCAAAGTGAAGTAATCTTGCTGAGAATTAAATCCAAGAACTATGAGAATCTAAGTCTAAAAACTAATCTTGAAATCGCGGTGTGGTGCAATAGGGACAGTCTAGCCATTCTTGCTTTAGCTCTGCACCACAGGTCCGGCAGGTGAGCGAGGTTTTGCGTTTAGCCTTCAGTTCCGATTCCAATCCAGTATCGGTAAACGTGACCCGCTCCACTTCTTCCAGGGTAGTCGCACCTTGCCGCACCAAGTTCAAACTATAGGCCAGCAGGGTTTTCATCCCTTCTTCCACTGCTACTTCCTTGATTCGCTCAGTCGGAGCACTCTCCGTAATTAGGCTCTGTAACTGCTCTGTGATCCGCATAACCTCGTAGACGCCGCAACGCCCTTTATAACCAGAGCCTTTACAGCTTGGGCACAGGGTATTGTTAGCCCGAGCTGTTTGAATTTCATCGACCTGTAGTTCATTGGCTTTATAAAAGACCACTTCGGCTTCTCTAGAAGCGGAGAGCCCAAATCGCGCTAGCTCCTCACTAGAGGGGTTGTAGGGAATCCGGCATTCAGAGCATACTCGCCGCATCAGTCGCTGCGCTAGCACACCGATGAGGGAGCTAGAAACCATGAACGTTTCTACACCCATTTCTTCAAGACGGGCGATCGCACTGGCAGCATCGTTAGTGTGTAGGGTTGTTAGCACTAGGTGACCCGTCAAGGCAGCTTCAATCGCAGTTTTTGCCGTCTCCTTGTCGCGCGTCTCACCCACCAGAATCACATCTGGATCTTGTCGGAGGAAAGCGCGCAGGATCGAGGCAAAGTCCATGCCTTTTTCTCGAATCACCTGAACCTGAGTAATCCCTGGAAGCGAATATTCAATCGGATCTTCTGCTGTACTGATATTGACCCCAGGACTGTTGCGCTCCGACAAAGCCGAATAAAGCGTTGTCGTTTTACCAGAACCTGTGGGGCCAGTTACCAAAATCAGCCCAAAGGGACGCGCCACCATATCTTGAACAATATTCAAGGTTTCGGGATCAGTAATCAGCTTGTCCAACCCTAACTGGGTGGCCGAGTTGTCAAGAATCCGCAGCACCACTTTTTCGCCGTAGCGACTGGGCAGCGTGTTGACCCGAAAATCTACCTTACGGCCATCAAAAATGCGTCGGATTCGCCCATCTTGAGGCATCCGACGCTCGGCAATATCCAACTCAGCGATAATTTTGAAGCGTGCTGTCACGGCAGGAATAATTTTCTTAGGCAGCGGCTCAAACCCCTCTCTAAGTACCCCATCTTTGCGGAAGCGAATCCTTAAGTGTTCCTCTTGAGGCTCGACATGGATATCAGACACTCCATCTTGCAGCGCCTTGACCAAAATCTTGTTGACTAGGGCTATGACTGGAGCGGCTTCAGCATCTTGTAGAGCCGCATCCAAGTTGGCCTCAAGATCGTCACCTGGCTCTTCTAGGTCAAGATAATCTAAGCTTTCTAAGTCAGCTTTGACATCTACCTTAGATTGAAAATCTCGCTGTTTTTGACGTTCAACCTGCTCATCTAGATACTGAGAAATGATGCGCTGATAGTCTTCAATGGTGATGACCATCCGCTGCAACGCCAAATTCTGGGGCCGAAGAATTCGATTCAAATCATCTTGAGCCGCTAGATCGTCTGGATCTGCCATTGCAATCAGCACTGACGAAGGAGTGCCTTCTGTGCGAGACAGCGGCACCAGGCGATAGCGACGGCACAGATCTACAGGAATCAAAGTGTCGATTAGCTGGCTAACCTGACTAGTCGAAATTTGGCTAATTTCAGGATCGAGAGACTCTACACCGTAAAGAATCTTAAGCTCAAACAGCTGCTGCTTCTTATATTGGCGCAGCAAGTCGGGTGGGAGCTGCTGCCCGGTGATCATCTCTAAAACTTCGGTCAACGGTCTACCAGTCTTGCGACTCTCAACCAAAGCCTGCTGCATTTGGTCATTGTTGACGTAGCCAGCTTGGATGAGCTTGTTGCTAAAGGGAGAGAAATTGTGCTGAACGACCAGGGCGCGCCGTTGAGAAGAAGAATTAGCCATAGCGGATGCCGAAGTTCCTTGTAGCCTTTATGGAGTAGTCCCGACGATACTTTAAATCGAGAGTAAGCAAACTTAGAGTCAGCTTTGATCTAAGTGTTGACCAAATTCAGCAAAATTGACGTGAAACCAATAAGTTTTTAGCAGAGCAGTCTAAACATCCTAAAAGCGTTTAAGAAATAAAAATCTATAGGCGCATGGGAGAATGTCGTAGAGCCCGATCTCTTTGCTGACTGAGGCTGTTATGTGATAAAACGGCACTCCAGGAAACGACAGATCCCCCATTACATCCCCAGATACAACATGCCATCGTCTTACATCCCAAAGATATAGCAATCTTCAATGAAGTTTGAGAACATTAGTAGGCTGATAGTTGACCTCCTATGATAAAAGTTAAGACAATTGTAAAAGGATTCAATGCCGGAAAGCCCTCAAAACGGAAAGCTGCGAGTAGTAAACTCAGCATTCCCCACGAAGACGAATAAAATATCGTTAGTGGGTTACGCTTAGTAAAGCGATGCTGGGCGGTTGCGACTAGCCAAATCCATGCTTATATACATTGCTGGATATTTTAGGATACCTAGCTGTCTAAGTATATGAAGTCTGGCAAGTGCGTCTTGCATTTAGATGCATCTTGTATAGCATAGGCCAGCCTAAGTCGCTGAATTATAAGAT
>CASBQJ010000605.1 GCA_949127705.1 Synechococcales cyanobacterium PMM_0085 | reverse complement strand
CCCGTAGCCCCAGTTCTTGAAAGCGGTTGCGTAATGGATAAACCGATTCATCATCGCCGCCGCCGCTTTCAAATAGGCCGACGGTTTGTTTGCCGTGGGCAGCAGCCAGCACTGTGCTGAGGGCGGCTTTGGCTGTGTCGGCAGCAGCTCCCGACTGCGGTGGCATGCCGATCACTAGCCCGGAGGCAATCCCCACCAGCACCATAATTTCATGGGGTTCTGTGCTGCTCAAATCGACTAGCTCGACAGCAACTCCCGTTTTGTAAATCCCTTGGGCGATCGCCTGCGCCAATTCTTCGCCGTGGCCGTATCCGTCTGTGTAAAACAGCGCCACTGTGGTAGCGGCCTTGGCCTGGGCTTCACTCCACTCGCGGTAGCGCCCCACCAGTTCAGGCACGTTGAACTGCAACAGTGGCCCATGTCCGGTAGCAATGATTTTAATCTCAGGCAGCTCGCCCATTCGCTTCAGGGCAGACAGCACCGAGCGGGCATTGGGACCCATCAGGCAGTCGTAGTAAAGCTTATAATCATCGGCCAGCGGTGCCAGGTCTTCGTCGTAGGTGCGTTCGTCGCAGTAGTGCAGGCCGAAGGCATCGCAGGTGAACAGGACGGCTGTTTTGTGGTCGTAGGTAAAAATTGTGTCGGGCCAGTGCAGATTGGGGGCAGACAAAAACTCTAGCTCATGACCCTTGCCCAAATCGAGGCGATCGCCACTCTTCACCTGTTTGCGCTCAAACGGCTGATGCACCAAATCATCTAAAAACTGAATTGCCACCTTGGCACCCACCACGACAATGTTGGGATTGAGCGCCAGCACGTCTTTGACTAGGCCGCTGTGGTCGGGTTCGGTGTGGCTAATAATTAAATAGTCAATCTCAGCTGGATCGATTAGCCCGGTGAGGCAATCGAGGTAAAGCTGCCGAAACTTGGCGTGGGAGGTATCGACTAGGGCAACTTTTTCGCCGCGAATCAGGAAGGAATTATAGGTGGTGCCGTTTTCGAGGGCAAATTCGATATCGAAGCGATCGCGATCCCAATCCAGCGATCGCAGGGTTGTCGTTTCAGCAGCAACCTCGGCAGTCTGCAATGACAAACGACTCTGAGTCCGTTCTGCAAGTGCCACCATAGATTCCAATCCTCCTAGTTGCCAATGTACCAATCTGGTTTGCCAATCTGGATATCCTTACCCGATGTGCAACTTTCCCGAACTGCCCTCACCCCAACCCCTCTCCCAAGAAGGGAGGGGCTAAAAGCAGGCTCGGTTCCCCTTCTCCCCTTTTGGGAGAAGGGGTTAGGGGATGAGGGCTGTCTTAAAGTTGCCAATCTGGATATCCTTGCTTTATTATCGCCCTGGCAGCTGCGGTTTTGTAAAGTTTCGATAAGTGAAGTCAGCTATTAGGAAAGCCTATATATTGGGGCTAGTCTATTCAGTTCCACAAATATTTCAATCGTGGGTGCAGTCGAGTTGGAGTATAAGGCAAGATTCTTGTTTCCCTAGGGCTGAAATGACATAGAATGACAGCCAAAAGAGGTACTTGATCAGCTCACCTCAGCGATAAAAATCTCAGCGATAGAAACAGCACAGCAGACCTTATGCCGTCCCTTCTCCGGTTTGACAATTCCATGGGGTCTTGCCCTCGTGAAGATCACTCGATCTACTCTGGCACTGCGCAGCCCATTCATAGGCTCCAAGCATTAACGATGACCCGAGTTCTGGCGATCGCGGTCAGTGTCTCCATCTTCGGCTTGGCTCCTGCCGTCCTCGCCTTGAGCCCGACTGCACCCGCCCAGAATCGGGCACCCAGAGCGGTGGCTCCAGGGCTGATTAGCCAAGCTCTGCTCCAGGTGGAAGATAGAGGCGAGTCGGTGACGCAGCTCCAAACTCAATTGAGCAGCTTGGGCTATTACGCTGGGCCAATCTCGGGGGTGTTTGGGGCATTGACTGAATCGGCGGTCACCGACTTTCAACGGCGCAATGGGCTAAGCCCCGACGGAATTGTGGGAGCTGAAACCCTGGCCGCCATTGAGCGCGCCACGGCAGCAGCCAGCAGCTCAGCCCGTCCTGCGGCTCGGCTGCCAGTGGCATCGGGTGGGTTTGTGCTGCTGGGCGATGCGGGGGCAGATGTGACCACGCTCCAGCAACGGCTGACGACCTTGGGATATTACCAAGGTGCGGTCGATGGCCAGTTTGGCTCTCTAACGGAAGCGGCTCTAATTGCCTTTCAACAGGCACAAGGATTGAAACCAGATGGGATTGCGGGTAGAGCGACGTTTTCGGCGCTGAATGCTCCGACGACGCCAAGCAGCGCTACTTCGACAGCACTAACGGCTGCCAGCCAACCCCAGCTGACCCCGGCCTTCCCTAGCCCCTCCGGATTAGGGGGCAGCCAGCCCACCGCTCAAACGCCCGCCTCTAGCTCCCCGGTTCAGCCAATTCAGCCCCTACCAGATGTCAGCGTCTTAGAACTCCAGCGGCAGCTAACTCGCCAAGGGCTTTATTCGGGGCCACTGGATGGCATTTTAGGCCCAGAAACCCAACGGGCGATCGCCGCCGCACAGCGATCGCACGGCATCAACCCTGGCGACATCAATAGCCAGTTTTGACCTAGCCAGTCAGTTTTAGCCATAGCCTAGGCTAATTAGTTGAACCGCTGATCCCAAATAGCATCTACGGCGTCTACATGGGTAACAGCGATCGCTGGCAGGCAGGGCAAATCGCATGAATCATCAGCTGGCAATCTAGCAGGTGATAGCCTTCCTTTTGAGCCGTCCGCGTCCCCGTTTTGAGGATGGCATCGTTCTTAAACTCAATCGTTTTATTGCACTTAACGCAAATTAGATGGTGGTGGTGATGCGGCGAGGGCTGATTGATTTCATAGTGCTTGTGGCCTTCTGCTAGCTCAAGTTCTCGCAAAATTCCCATCCGCGCCATCAGTTTTAGCGTGCGGTAAATCGTCGATAGACTGATAGCATGCCCTTCAGCTTGAAGCAGATTGTGGAGGTCTTCTGCACTCAGATGATTTCCCTTCGGCAGATCCTGAAAGATCTGAAGAATCGTTTCGCGTTGGGGCGTCAACCGCCAACCCCGTTCGTTCAGTTCAGACTTCAGTGCGGTAGCAGTGTAGGCTGTCATAGTCACCGTCCTGGGAGTGAAGCTCTACTCAGAAGGATACACAAATTCTCACTCAATTTGCAAGAAAACTTGCTTATTGAGAATAATACTTATTAAGTAAATCTCTAAAAGTGATGATGGTAGCTAGATCCTAGGCTTTCTCCCTATCCCATCCTCATCTAGTGTGTTTCTCTGCTGGCACTGGCAACCTACTGATTGTGAAACGGTAAATTGACTCGAATTAAGTCATATTTTCCGGCTTCTGCTAGAAGTTGGTAGGACTGGGCCGGCAGCTGCATTTCATCGATTTTGTAGCCTAAGCCTAAAACCAGCATAGAGCTGGGGCTGGGGCTAGTTTGAGAGGCTCGCTGCACCCGCTCGGCAGCGACATCGGTCTTGGGAATGTAGAGAATCGGGCGCTGGCTATAAAACACTAGGCTGGGCTTTTGAAAGCCGACCATGAGCACGGGTTCTTGAGGGCGCTGCTGCTGGACAATTTCGGTCGCCAGCTGCCGCAGAGGTAGCTGCCGCAGGGTATCGATGACGGCGATCGCAGGCATTCCAGAAAACGCCACAAATGCCATCATCGCCACCAGGTTGACGCTCCACAGCCAGCGCCCTTGCCGCTGGCGCAGCAGCACCGCGCCCACTAGCGCCGCGATCGCCCAAATCCCGCCACCCCACACCGTTGCGCCAGACTGCTGCATGGCACTGGGCAAGTCTCGAATCGTATTGTCGTTGCCCAGCCAATTGGGGCTGTAAAATATTGCCCCTGATAGCACTGCCATCAGCCCCACGTTCACGAGGTGGCTGAGCCATACTCCGCGATCTGCGCCGCGTCCAGTGCTGGGACGGGTGATCTGATCGCTCCAAAACAAACCTACTAAAATAGCAGCAGCGGGCAGCAGCGGCAGGACGTAGCTGGGTAACTTGGTCACCGCAATCGTAAAAAAGCCGAAGATTACGCCAAACCAGACCAGCGCAAATAGTCCGAGCTGAGCCGAGCGCGGCGCTTGCTGCCAGTGACTCCGCTGCCAAAACCGCAGGCGGGCGATCGCCACAGGCAAATGGGTGGAATAGGGCGCAAAGCCGCCCAGCACCACCAGGACGTAGAAAAACCAGGGCGCACGGTGGCGATTCACCACATGGGTAAACCGCTCTAGGTTGTGGTAGCCAAAAAAGGAATTAATGTAAATGTCTCCGTTGGCCTGAATTACCAGCACAAACCAAGGAATGGCGATCGCCGTCAACAGCAGCAGCCCGCGTAGGGGCAGCATTTCGCGTAGCACGGTGCGCCAGTTGCCCAGATACAGCAGAAACACGCCAATGGTTAGCCCAGGAATCACCAATCCTACGGGGCCTTTGGTCAACACCGCCAGCGCCACTAGGACATAGAACAACAGGTACCAAATGGATTTGGCGCGGGTTCCGGGCGGTTGCACATAGCCCCAAAAAAAAGCCAGCAGGGCACAGCCCATGCAGCCGCTCAGCAGCATATCGGACACGCCTGTGCGCCCCCACACCATGGCCTGAGGCGTCAGAGCCATGATGCCAGAGCCGATAAAAGCGGAGAGGTAAAGCGGCAAGCAGGCAGCAGAGCTTGAGCCATCTGGGGAGGCTGCGTCTGCGGGGCGAGGCAGGCCAAAGTGGCGCAGGGTGATGAAGCTGAAAACGGTGAGGGCGATCGCCGCCAGCGCCGAAGGCAACCGCACTGCCCATTCGTTGACGCCGACGAGATGGTAGGCGATCGCCATCAGCCAGTAGATTAGGGGCGGCTTGTCAAACCGAGTCGCCTCGTTGAAGTAGGGCGTAATCCAGTCCCCGGTGACGGTCATTTGGCGCGCCGCTTCCGCAAACAGTGGTTCGGTTTCATCCACCAGCCCAACGCTACCCAGGTTCCACAAAAAGGCCAGCCCGCCTATGCCAGCAATCCACAGGGTTGATGCGACCCACTCTAACCGGGGTCGTTTTTCAAACTGTGATCCAAGAGCGGTCAACGAGCGGTTGAGGCTGAATTTCATCTACGCTAAATTTTATCGATACAGGCGGCGATCGCCCTAAACATGAGCCAACAGGCAAACTGCCAGACCCTACTCTACCGTTTTTGGGGAAAGGACAGTCATGAAGTTCAATGACTACTGCAAACGCTACTAGTCATGTTCCTGACGGTAGAATCTGCCATAAGTTTCTTTTTGTAACGATACACTCAAAGAAACTACACAAAAAGCTGAGGGATCTCAACGTGCAAACCATCACACTGGGGACAAATGGCCCGACAGTCCCGATGCTGGGTATCGGCACCTGGGCTTGGGGAGATCAGCTCTATTGGGGCTACGGCAAAGACTATGACGAAGCAGAATTGCGCTCGGCCTTCAAAACGGCGATTGAGGCGGGCGTCAACTTCTTTGATACCGCCGAAATTTATGGATTTGGCGAGTCCGAACGGCTGCTCGGGCGCTTTATGCAAGAGTTAAAGCTGCAAGATACCCAGCAGCCTGTTTACATGGCCACTAAGTATTTTCCGCTGCCGTGGCGGTTTAACAGCGGTGCGGTGGCCGATGCGCTCACGGCCAGCCTCAAACGGCTTCAGCTGGCTACGGTAGATTTATATCAGGTGCACTGGCCGTTCGACTTTTTGATGGGTCAGCCCAATCTGATGAATGCTCTGGCCGATGAAGTGCAGCAGGGCAGGATTAAAGCCGTGGGGGTGAGCAACTATTCGGCGGCGCAAATGCAGCAGGCTCATGACCTGCTGGCTCAACGCGGCGTGCCTCTGGCCGTCAACCAAATGCAGTATTCGCTGCTGGCGCGGCAGATTGAACGCAATGGGGTGCTGGAGACGGCAGGCCGCTTGGGCGTGACCATTTTGGCCTATAGCCCGCTGGCACAGGGATTGCTAACCGGGAAGTATACGCCCGAAACCTATGCGCCACCGCAGGGTGCCCGTCGGCTCGACCCGCGCTTTAGCAAAGATGGGCTGGAGAAGCTCGCCCCAAAAGTAGCGCTGCTCAAGGAAATTGGCGATCGCTATCAGCGCACCCCAGCTCAGGTGGCGCTCAACTGGCTGATTGCCCAGGGCAATGTGATCCCGATTCCGGGTGCCAAAAATGCCCAACAGGTCGAACAAAACGCCGGAGCGCTGGGGTGGACGATGACAGAGGACGAACGGGAGGCGATCGCCCAACGCTGGCAATAGAAACCCATTAGAGACCCATTGACACCGGACATGGCTTGCCATGTCCCTACCCGGATTGATCAGGCGTCGGGCAGCTTGTATTGTTCCACGATCCGCTTGGCATACTCAGGGACATGCGCCTCCAGTTTTTCGGGATAGTGACGCTTGACGTATAGGTAGTTGCGGGTGAAGTGCGAGTCAATTGAAAAGCGAGCATATTCTAGACCCTTCGGCCCAATCCGTTCGATCACCACACCCATCAACTTAGCCGCCCACATTGGCAGCGTCACGCCCTTGTCGTAGGCCGGGATACTCTGCTGCACGGCTTCGTGGCGATCGCCCTTAGACATCACGGGCTGGGTTTCTAGCTGATCTTGCACCAAGTCCAACATGGATTGGCCGCGATCGTTGCGCACCATAATCCACTGCCAGCCAAAGGGCGCACCCATATAGCCCACCACCAAGTCAGCTAGCGAATTGACATAGTCAAAACAGCTCATGCATGACGGCGCAAACACATCCTTGAGCTGATTGGTCTTTAGCCCAAAGAAGGGCACCGTTTCGGTCGAGCCGTCTTCATGCTTAAAGTGGACGCGGAAATCCTGCATGAACTCGTAGTAGACCACGGTGGAGGGCGATCGGCTGGTGGTATCGAGAAATTTTTGTAGCCCCGCCCGCGTCACGTTATCGACGCAGGGAGTGCCCAGCACATACAGCTTTTCTAAGCCGAGCTGCGCTTCAACGGCACGCAGGGCCTGAATTTGGCAACCCACCCCAATCACTAGCAGCCGCTTCATCCCCGACTGTTCAATTTGCTCTAGCACCGAGAGGTTGGGCGACAGCGTCGGTTTATTCACCCGCGCCGCTAAGATTTCCTCGGGCGTGCGCGCAATCACAGGCATCGGCTGAAACCGATCTTCCTGGGTGTTTTGCACGCACACGACGCCTTCCACCAGGCCCCGATTCAGCATTTCAATGGCAATACTGCTAACAATGCCAGTCCACTGCGCCCCTTCAATTGGCTCTGTTTTGCGCGCCGCCATCATCTGCTGGCTGACGCCAAAATACCAGTCGTCGGGTTGGTCTAAATCCCGACTGCGGCCATGGGTCTGCTGCTCTAACTCCGCCACCTGCTGATTTAAGAACGCACAGGCGTCTTTGACATAGTGGACATAGTACGTGTCGCACAGGCCGCACTCACTGCACAATTCCTTAGCAGGGCGACGACTACCAGGCTTGAGTGCTCTGGCTTTCTTATGAGGAAAATCGGGGGAGACAGCAGTCATTGCAGAAAAAAGTTCTGATAGAGGGGTGTCTCTTCACAATACTCTAGAGCTGGAGTTGTGCGATCGCCGACTTTTCTGAGGGGATGCCTATACTTTGCGCTCAAGGGCTTCAGCACTGACTTCGGCGATCGCAGCAACTAGCGTACCGCCTTCGGGTTCAATCAGGTCTGCTGCTTCATGGTCATCTTCCAATGTATCTGGAGGTGCAGGCACAGATGGAGCCGCAGACTGATGACCCTGAAACCGAATCCCTAGGAACACATCGTAGACAAAGCTCCTAAAATCCTTCCCCTGAAGCAAGCCAAGAGATTGATGGCATCCTTTGGCATCGAGCAGGGGGCGGGTGGCGTAATAAGCCGTCTGGTAGCGATACCAAGGGATTGAAGGCCACAGGTGGTGGATCAAGTGATAATTCTGCCCCATAATCAGCAGGTTCAAAATGGGGTTTGGGTAAACCCGAGCATTTTTCCAGCGATCGCGTTCTTGAAAAGGACGGTGAGGCAGATAGTCAAAAAATAGACCCAAAGCCAGCCCCACCACTAACGCCGGGGAAAACCAAAAATTCAGAACATACCCCAGAAAGTCGTGCTGTACCGAAAAGAAAATGACTGAACCCACCGCAAGGCGAGATAAGAACCACTCCAGCAGCTCATACTTGCGCCACAATCGCCGCTTAAAGAAAAATATTTCATGATAAAAAAACCGAGCCGCAATCATCCACAGCGGCCCCCCAGTGGAGACAAAATGATCCGGGTCATTTTCTGGATCATTCACATTGGCATGATGCTGCATGTGAACCCGCGTGAAAACAGGAAAGGCAAACCCCAACATGAGGGCGCTGCCATGCCCCAAAATTGCATTAAAAATTTTATTTCGGTGCGCCACATTGTGAGACGCATCGTGAATTACGGTACCCACGAGGTGAAGAGCCACCACGTTGATCACAAAACATGCCCAGTCAACCCAGTGCCACTGCCAATAACCCAGGGTAGACACGACGACCATTCCTACTGCCAACAAAAACATCAGCAGCGTAGGATTAACGTCACCCGGTGGACCCAGAAGGTCTCTTGGTACAGTTGCTGCTGTCAGGGGCCTTATTGCCTCCGACATGTATATCCACTCCTCTTTAACCTTCCTTGCGTAGTATAAGCTACGTAGGATTAAGAATAAAGTTTTGTGAAATCAGCTCATCTAATTTATGACGGCATCCACCATCGTCTTACTTAATGGATGGCTGATCTGCCCAACAGGTGAGACGGATAAATGTGATACCAATTTAAATAAATTGTGAGACAGTTTACCCCCTGTAGGGGCGGTTCGCGTACGCGCAGCGGCTCTGGAAGAGCTACCGCCCCTACGAAAACATCTGCCACTCAGCCTATTTAAATTGGTATGAGAGTAAATGTGCTTTTTCTTGTGCTTTTTCTGGAAAAAATGCCCGTTAAAAAAAACACCCCCAGCCGCGAAGCTGGGGGTAGTTGAATCAGGGTGCATCTACCACTGCACTATACGTAGCCCGGTAGAGAACATCAGGAAGAAAGCGGTAGAGGGCGGGCAGGACGCGCCACTCACTCTAGAGACCCGTGAGCAGCAGGGGGTTAAACCCATGCTTCAAAGATGCCTGCCCAATCATATCCATTTTTTCTAGAGAGATTTGGTTGCGTCCCCAGGAAAAATTGGTATGCAGCTTTTCGAACTCTAGCAGCATGGCCTCAGCAAAACAGGCAAATAGCTGACGAGCCGGGACGTCCATACTCACGACTTCCATAATCCGCCAGTCAATGTCGAGTGAGTGCTCAACGATGCCGCCATTCAAAACATAAACATCAGAGCGTTTGACTTTGGTGCCCAAGTTTTTAGGATATCCACCGTCGATCAGCAAACAGGGATGCTTGAGCGTTGCAGCGTTGATTTCAACCCCTTTGGGCATGCTGGCAACCCAAACCACAATATCGGCCTGGGGCAGCGCTTCTTCTAGGGGGAGAATTTTACCCCGTCCCAGCTCATCTTGGAGGTTTTGCAATCGCTCCTGGTTACGGGCAATCAGGAGTAGCTCTTTCACGTCGCTGCGAGCATCGAGCCAGCGGCAAACAGCACTGCCAATATCTCCAGTAGCACCACAAACCGCCACGGTTGCGTCTGAAAGATTGATGCCGAGTTGTTTAGATGCCTGCTCAACTTGGCGACAAATAATGTATGCCGTGTGGGTATTTCCAGTTGTAAACCGGGCAAAATCGAGGGTGACGTCTCGAACTCTTTCAATCTGCTGAAGATTAAAGTTCTCGAAAATAATAGAGGAAAACCCGCCTAAGGCCGTGATGTTGATGCCATGCTTTTGAGCCAGCGCCATCGCATTCATGATTTTACGGGTGGCCGCTTTGATCCGTCGGGTTGCCAGCATTTCTGGCAAAAAACAAGATTCAATATAACGCCCTTCGATCTCCTGACCAGTGAGGCTACGGACTGTGAGATTATCTACGATTTGTGGCGGCGCACTACACCAAAAATCTAACTCCTGATCGGCATATTCTGGGTAACCCAGGTCGTGAGCAACAGATTGAGCGTGTTCTAGACTTGTGAGATGACCAATTAACCCAAACATTGATGAAACCAGATAAGCCTGCGGTTCAGGCGGAAAATCTCCCCAGTGAGCAGGAGT
>CASBQJ010000604.1 GCA_949127705.1 Synechococcales cyanobacterium PMM_0085 | reverse complement strand
CGTCTGTCTTTGCCTCAACAAGTGTGACCTAGCACCACCAGCTGACCAAAAGCACTGGGGCGATCGCCTATCTCAGTGGGGCTACACGCCGATCTTGCTGAGCGTGCACCAAGCAGTCGGCTTAGATGTTATTTATCAGCACTTAAGCGGCAAAACCACCGTTGTTTCTGGACCGTCGGGCGTTGGTAAATCCAGCCTACTGAACGCGCTGATTCCCGCCGTCGATCTGCGGGTGGGCGCAGTTTCGGGCAAACTGCTGCGGGGTCGTCACACTACCCGCCATGTGGAACTGTTCAAACTGCCTACAGGCGGCCTGCTCGCAGACAGTCCCGGCTTCAACCAGCCTGATTTAGACTGCACCCCCACCACGCTCATTCACTGCTTCCCAGAGGCGCGACAGCGCTTAGAGGGCAATGCCTGTCAGTTTAGTAACTGCCTGCACCGAGACGAGCCAGGCTGCGTGGTACGGGGCGACTGGGAACGTTACGAACACTACCGCATCTTTTTAGAAGAAGCGATCGCGCGTCAGGCCAGCCTGGAGGGCAGCCGTGATGCCGAAGCCACTACCAAGCAAAAAAGCCGGAGCGATGGGCAATTCAGTACTGAACCTAAATTAGAGTCCAAAAAATATCGCCGTCCCTCTCGCCGCACTGAGAAACAGTTGTTACAGGAGCTGTACTTAGAAGAAGGGAAAAAAGAAGAGAACGGAGAACGATGACGAAACCCTTTGATGAAAACTTTTTAAGATGAAAACTTTTTAAACCGCTTGACGCCGCTTGCCGTAAATCTCTCAACTTTCCCGGAAATTTCAGCGATCGCCCAAAATGTTACAGATTGCAACATATAATGAGAATTAATGAAAACACGTATCTCAGAGGGTAGCAGCGTTACATGAGAGTTGCGATCGCCGGAGGAGGACTAGCAGGGCTTTCCTGCGCCAAATATTTAGTCGATGCTGGACACACGCCAGTAGTACTAGAGAGTCAGGATGTCCTAGGTGGTTTAGTTGCAGCTTGGCGTGACCAAGATGGCGACTGGTATGAGACTGGGCTACACATTTTTTTTGGGGCCTACCCCAACATGCTGCAATTGCTCAAAGAACTGGGCATTGAAGATCGGTTGCAGTGGAAAGAACATTCGTTGATCATGAATCAACCGGAAAACCCGGGGGTCTATTCACGCTTCGATTTTCCTGATATCCCTGCGCCAATCAACGGTGTGGTGGCAATTTTGGGCAACAACGACATGTTGACCTGGGAAGAGAAAATCAAGTTTGGGCTAGGGCTACTCCCTGCCATGGTACGCGGTCAATCTTACGTAGAGGAGATGGATCAGTACACTTGGACAGAGTGGCTGCGGAAGCAAAATATCCCTGAGCGCGTCAATGAAGAAGTGTTTATTGCGATGGCAAAAGCCCTGAACTTCATTGGCCCTGATGAAATTTCGGCCACCATTTTACTAACGGCGCTCAATCGGTTTTTGCAAGAGCGCTACGGCTCTAAAATGGCATTTTTAGATGGCTCCCCTCCGGAGCGGCTGTGTCAACCTTTAATGGAGTACATCACAGAACGCGGTGGTGAAGTTTATGTGCAGAAGCCTTTGAAGCAAATTCGCTTAAACGATGATGGTACCGTGCGAGAGTTTCTGATTCGGGGTCTAGATGGCGCGCCCGATGAAGTTGTGACGGCTGATGTTTATGTTTCGGCGATGTCCGTGGATGTATTGAAGGTACTGCTGCCCGAACCGTGGAAGCCCCTCGACTACTTCAGCAAATTAGATGGATTAGAAGGCGTCCCTGTGATCAACCTACATCTATGGTTTGACCGCAAACTCACCGACATTGACCAACTGCTGTTTTCGCGATCGCCGTTGCTCAGCGTGTATGCCGATATGAGCAACACCTGCCGTGAGTATGCCAATCTTGATCGCTCCATGCTAGAGCTGATCTTTGCCCCTGCTAAAGATTGGATCGACAAGCCTGATGAAGAAATTGTGGCGGCAACAATGACAGAGTTGAAGAAACTCTTCCCCAACCACTTCACAGGTGAGCAGCCTGCTAAGCTGCTTAAGGCTAAGGTTGTGAAAACGCCTCGCTCAGTTTACACGGCAACACCAGGTCGGCAGGCATGCCGTCCGAGCCAAGTCTCCCCCATTGCCAACTTCTTTTTAGCTGGCAGTTACACCATGCAAAAATACCTCGGCAGCATGGAGGGAGCGGTACTTTCCGGTAAACTGGCAGCACAGGCAATTAGCCACAAGGCAACTGGTGGTGAAACTGACCTGCAAATTGAGAAATTACCAGCTACGGCTCGCTAAACTAGCTTTTTTAGGTGTAATCTGCAAAAAGCGCAGAGCGATTGCTACCAGCTTGGTGCAAATTGCTGGTAGTTTTATCGTTATCTCATCCTCCAGTTCTGCAATGTAATGCTGCAATTGCCTAGACCTTCCCGAACCATGCCGCTGGTTTCTCTCGACGAAGCCTACGAACACTGCCGCCGAATTACTGAGGAGTATGCAAAAACCTTCTACCTCGGCACGCTGCTGATGCCGGAGCAGAAGCGTCGAGCCATCTGGGCAATCTACGTCTGGTGTCGTCGCACCGATGAGTTAGTCGATGGAGCAAGTGCAGAATATACAACGGATGCGACCCTAGACCATTGGGAAGAAAATCTGGAGTCGATTTTTGCCAGTCATCCGATTGAAAATGTGGACGTAGCATTGGTTGATGCGTTGGGTCGCTTTCCGCTTGATATTCAGCCCTTTCGAGATATGATTGCGGGTCAGCGGATGGATCTGTACCGCAACCGTTACGAAACCTTTGAGGAACTTAATCTTTACTGTTACCGAGTAGCGGGAACGGTAGGAATTATGTCGGCAGCGGTGATGGGAACCGATGGCAGTCGTCAAACGGCACCCTGGGCAGTCAATCGGGAACCGGTTAACCCCATTGAGGAAGCGATCGCCCTAGGAATTGCCAATCAGCTCACCAACATTCTTCGCGACGTTGGCGAAGATGCGCGGCGCGGTCGGATCTACATTCCGTTAGAAGAACTTGCTCTGTTTGATTACACCGAGGAAGATCTGTTTAACGGGGTGGTAGACAGTCGCTGGCGTGCGCTGATGCAGTTCCAGATTCAGCGCGCTCGTAAAGCATTTGCGCAGGCCGAACAAGGCATTAGCTCCCTCAGCCGCGATGCTCGCTTTCCGGTATGGACAGCTCTGATGCTGTATCGACAAATTTTGGATGTAATTGAGCGCAATCAGTATGACGTGTTTCGCAAACGTGCTTACGTTTCAGGACCGCGCAAACTGCTGAGCTTACCGTTGGCAAGGCTGCGAGCAGAAGTATTGTAGAACCTTAGATAAAGACTCTTTTGGGATAAAGATTTGAGTGAAAGACATCGGTATGATTGGCTGATGGCTAGATAGATGATATTTTTCATCTACTGATGCCCTCGATCGCCTCGTTCCTGGTTATCCTTGACTCTGCTTGCTTCAATCCCTTAACCCTTCTCTTTTGTGTCTGACGTCAAAAAAACCACTCGATCGCTAGCTGCCATTGCTGGCATTGTGGCAGTTGCCACAATCATCAGCAAGCTATTTGGCCTATTTAGACAACAGGCGATCGCCGCTGCCTTTGGAGTAGGCCCTGCGTTTGGCGCGTTCAATTTTTCCTATGTGATTCCTGGCTTTTTGCTGATTTTACTAGGCGGGATCAACGGGCCGTTTCACAGTGCGATCGTCAGCGTGTTGGCCAAACGGAAACGGGAAGAAGTTGCGCCAATTGTCGAAGGAATTACGACGCTGGTCGTCGGCATTTTGCTGCTGGTATCAATCGGGCTGTTTTTGTTTGCCAAACCGCTCATGACTGTGGTGGCTCCTGGGCTATTTATTAGCGCGGCTGAAGCGACCCGTAACGGCATGACGCCAGAAACATTTCAGGTGCTGCAACAAACCAAGGCGATCGCCATCCAGCAGTTTCAAATTATGGCTCCCATGGCCACGCTGGCTGGGCTGATCGGCATCGGCTTTGGCACCTTAAATGCAACCAATCAATACTGGTTGCCCTCCATCAGCCCCCTGTTTACCAGCGTTACCGTGCTGATTGGACTCGGCGGTCTGGCCTGGTATTTGGGCGATCGCATTTCAGACCCTCAATACGCCATGTTAGGCGGGACAGTCTTGGCGTGGTCAACCCTAGCGGGAGGAATCCTGCAATGGCTGGTGCAGCTGCCTGCGCAGTGGAAGTCAGGATTAGGCGGACTGCATCTCCGCTTCAATTTCCGCGACCCTGCCGTCAAGGAAGTGATCAACATCATGGGACCTGCGACCTTTTCGTCGGGCATGATGCAGATCAACGTGTGGACCGATTTATTCTTTGCGTCCTTTATTCCCAATGCAGCGGCAGCCGTATCCGCGATGGGCTATGCCGGACTACTGGCACTCACACCGTTAGGAATTTTTTCTAACGTCATTTTAGTCCCCCTGCTGCCCCTCTTTTCAAGGCTGGCCGTACCCGAACAGTGGCCAGAGCTAAAGTTGCGGATTCGCCAAGGCTTAATGATAACAGCGCTGACAATGCTACCCTTCAGTGCATTGCTCTGTGCCCTATCGCTGCCCCTAACGCGAGTTGTCTACGAGCGCTACGCCTTTCGCTTAGAAGATTCAACCTTCACGGCAACCATCTTGATCGCCTACGCCGTGGGGATGTTTGTCTATTTGGGTCGAGACGTGCTGGTGCGGGTGTTTTATGCCCTAGAAGATGCCAACACGCCTTTTCAGATTAGCATCGTTAATATTTTTCTCAACGCTGTGCTGGATTTTATCCTAGTCAAACCGTTTGGAGCCGTGGGGTTGGTGCTGGCTACAGTTGGCGTCAATTTGATCTCAATGGTGGTGATGTTAGCCGTGTTAGATCGTCGGCTCAACGGTCTGTCGCTGCGGCAGTGGGCCGCACCGATCGCGCTACTGGCTCTGAGTAGTGGGGTTTCAGGGCTAGCGGCTTGGGGCACACTGCATGGCTGTGAACGGCTGTGGGGCACTGAGGGATTCTTCAATTTGCTGCCACAGCTGTGTCTTGCCGGAGCGGTAGGGCTGGGCGTCTATGCATTCTTGGTCAGTCGCCTTCACCTACCCGAAGTGGATATATTTATCAACCGCATGCGTCAGCGATTCTTGAAGAATAAAAGCCAGTAGAGCCTTAATAGCTCTCTGGTTTTACTCTCTGGTTTTCTCTCTGGTTTTCTCTCTGGCCTCAAGGTTGAGCCACCAATTGGTTTAGTGAGGCCAATTTTGCCCAGCCTGTTGCAGCACGTAGGCGGCTACATCTGCAATTTCGGCGGGAGTTAGCCGAGTTTTATAGGCAGACATATTGGCTTTGCCGTTGGTGACAATCTGGGCGATCGCCTCTGAGGTTCCATAGCCATTTCGCTCCAACGCTTTCTGTTTTAGGTTTTTGCCGCCGCGAATGATGTTGCCCCCGTTGATATGGCAGCCCATGCAATGCACCTCAAACACCTGGGCACCATTGTCCAAATCGCTAGCCCCAGCAGGCATAAAGCAGCCAGGAACTAGCCAACATAAAAGGCATAGAGTTAGGCAGGCAAATTTCATTATAGAGATAGGGCTTAGGGGTCAAGGTGTGAAAAGTGTAAAAAACTGAGTAACGCTTAACTATACCCGTGCTCTGCGAGGAAGGCGGGGGTAAGCGTCTCAGCCTCGGAGGCAGAGAGCAGATCTTCTAGTTGGGCTACGGCAGTGGGATTGGGAGACGTTCCCAGCCGCAGAAATTTTTCCACGTACTTGCCCAAGACATCTCCCTCTAAGTTGACGCGATCGCCCACCTTCAGACAGCTCAAATTTGTTTCTGCATAGGTCAGCGGAATCACAGCCACCTTAAACCAGCTGCCTGTCGCGTTGCAATCTGCCACCGTCAGGCTGATGCCACTAATGCTAATACTACCCTTGGGCACGATATAGCGTGAAGCCCGAGGATCCGCGACCGTGAAGCTCATTTCCCAGGATGTAGCCGTCTGGGTGGATGCCTCTAAATATCCCACGCCATCCACATGCCCCGTGACAAAATGCCCTCCTAGCTTGCTCCCCACCCGTAGCGACGGTTCCAGATTCACCGGCATGCTGTCTAGCCGCTGGTTTAAAACGGTGCGATCGAGGGTCTCGGGAGAAACAGCCGCCACAAAACCCGTTGACAGAATCTGCGTTACGGTCAAGCAAACGCCGTCTACGGCCACACTATCGCCCAACTCCAATCCCAGTAGAAGGCGATCGCTGCCCGGTTCACAGGCAATTTGAAGCTCATTTTCTCCCCACGGATGAACTGTGCCAAGAGCCTGAATCAATCCAGTAAACATAGTTTGCAAACGGTTATTTTAGGGATGAGGAGCATCTATTGATTCAGGTGCCAGCTCTTTAATGTTGAATGATATAGCCTTTCTCACTTCGGTGCAGGACAGGCAAAGGACTTAAGCCCGTTATTTTAGAGCCTTTGATGGACTTCATGCATCTAAAAACTGCTATAGAGGCAAACTGTTTCCTTATTCTTTGTCAAACCTTCAAAATTGAGAATAGGGATTCATCCCAACTTCAGGGCATACTTAAGTTCAATATAATATTTTTAGTAGCCTGCCTTGAGCTTAAAGATGATTTTGAGCTTAGTTTTAAGCTTAAAGACAATATCTTGAGGTTGGAGCCGATTAAAGCCACTTTTAATTTAGATCTTGATCATCCCTACCGAGGCTAGTATGAATATACCCTTTTTACTCTGGCTCGCTAAATCATCAGGATTTTAGGTGGGATGCATTGGGTTATAGGG
>CASBQJ010000603.1 GCA_949127705.1 Synechococcales cyanobacterium PMM_0085 | reverse complement strand
TTGATCGCCCTTTCTTCTATGCAATTTGCGACAATCGAACGGGCACCATTCTATTTATGGGCACAATAGTCAACCCCGAGGTGTGAGTGAGTTCTAAAATTTGAGTGTTGAGTTTTGAGTTGACCGTTTAATTCAAAACTCAACACTCATCACTTACTTAATTCTGAAACTATAGCTAAATCCCTTCTTCCTCTTGCGTCTCCATGCCCAACCTCAACAGCGATCCCTTCGACCCCTATGAGCTAAAACGCATTCGCTTGTTTGTGTATCTGGTGCCCGTGATTGGGGTATTCCCCGCAATTTGGGCGCTGTATCGGCGCAAGGGCGATCGCCGCGAACGAGCGGCTACCCGCTTGGTGGTCGTGATGGCCCTAACCTGGGTCGTCAGCTACTTTTCGTTGGCGGCAGGCGCACAGTCAGCAGAATCCCTTGCCATGCCGCTGATGTTGACCAGCAGCGTCATTACCTCCAGCTACTTTGTGATCAGCCTGTGGCTGATGCTGCGGGTGTGGCAACGCAAGCCGCTGCGGCTGCCAGGATTTAGCGAACTGGGCGATCGCCTGCCCTAACAGTTGACCAGAAATCTGCTGAAACCAAGCAACCTCATCAGCGCAACCTGAGCAAATGAGTCAGATCAACCGCTTAGAAAACCCGTTCATCCGGATTTAGAACAGCTCGTTGAGAATAGTGCAAAACTGCTCATCCTCTTAGCTGTTCTAGCCGTAGCTGTTCTAGCCGGTTTGGGCAGGAGCAATCCAGGGTTTCGAGGCCGTTTTAAGCGACAGCTTAAATTTAAAGCGCGTCCTCATCCTTTTCTCTACCCCAATTCCTGAAAACGCTGTTAACATTCAGCTTGGCACGTCATTGTGTGTTGAGGATCTTTGTGGCAAGGCCAAAAGTTTATAATTTTCTTTCCCCGCCCAGTTCTAAGAAACGCCCGCACCCAAAAAAGCTCAAACCGCTGTGGATGGCGCTTGGGCTAGCGGGGGTGGCGATCGCATCTGCTGCGGGAGGCGCAATGCTGGCCGTGTCGCTGGCCAGCACCCCCCTGCTGCAAAGTAAACTGCATCCCAATGATGCCAAAGTATTTGACCAGGGCAATATTTCCACTGGCGTCAACTTTCGCCTGCCTGCCCTAACGCGCCCGGTCAACATCATGATCTTGGGCATGAAGGTGCTCAGTTCAGACGTTAACAATCCCCCCGCCGAAGCCGCCAACCTGGGCTATCATTCGCTGGTGAACTCGTTCGATGGCCTATCCGACACCATGCTGATGCTGCGGTTTGACCCGGCGACCTTCAAACTAGTATTGCTCTCAATTCCCCGCGATACCCGTACCTGGGTCGATGGCCTGGGCACCACCAAGTTAAACGAAGCAAATGCCTATGGGGGTCCTGCCCTAGCCGCCAAGTCGGTGAGTAATTTGCTGGCAGATGTGCCCATCGATCGCTATGTCCGCATCAATGTCCAGGGCGTAGAGAAGCTGGTGGATGCGCTGGGCGGCGTTACCGTTTTTGTCCCTCAAGACATGAAGTACACCGACGAAAGCCAGCATCTGTATATTGATCTTAAACAGGGTGAACAGCATCTCAATGGTAAAAAAGCGCTAGATTTCTTGCGGTTTCGCTACGATCGCCTGGGCGATATTGGGCGAGTGCAGCGCCAACAAATGCTGATGCGGGCACTGGTCGAGCAAACGCTGAGTCCGGCAACGCTGACTCGGATTCCGCAAATTTTGACCGTGATCCAAGAAAATGTTGATACCAATCTAAGCGTTGAAGAACTGGTGGCGCTGGTGGGATTTGCAGCACAGACAGAGCGCGCTAATTTGCAAATGCTGATGCTGCCAGGAGACTTTAGCGGGGCTGGCGACTATGCCGCTAGTTACTGGCTGCCCAATCGAGCCGCAATTGACGGTTTGGTGGCGCGCTATTTCGTTTCGGAACCAGCCGTGGCGGCGGGAATATCAGGCAGTGGCTCAGAACTGGGGACAGAGGTGGGAATGGGTGCAGCAGCGGCTCCGGCGCTAGGAAACCTAGAATACGCAGAGGGCGATCGCACGGCTGAGATTGCCATTCAAGACACAACGGGTAGTGTGAGTGCGGCTCAAGCAGCGCGATCGCAACTAGAGGAACAGGGTTACCGCAACCTGTTTGTGGATGACCCTTGGGATCAGCCGTTGAGCGTAACGCGGATTATTGCCCAGCGAGGTGACACTGAGAGCGCTAAAGCCCTCCAGGCCATTCTGGGGGTGGGTGAAGTCCAGGTTGATGTAACTGGCAACATCCGCTCCGATATTACAGTGCAGCTTGGTACGGACTGGGCGCAGCGTCAAACCGAATCGTCTGGCTCTACAACAGCCGTTCCCACAACCCGCTAAAGGAATGCCGATGTTAAATAGATTGTGAGATAGGTTCCCCCCGTAGGGGCATGGCAGTGCCATGCCCCTATCACTTAACCAAATCGACCGCTGACATAATCTTGAGTGGCAACCTGACTGGGGTTGTTGAAAATAGTCTGAGTCGGGGCATATTCTACCAGATAGCCCATTTTGCCGCCCTTGTCGGTCGCCTGGGCGTTATAAAACGCCGTCATATCGGAGACACGTGATGCCTGCTGCATGTTGTGGGTCACGATGATGATGGTGTAGTGCTTCTTCAGCTCCTGCATCAGTTCTTCGACCCGCAGCGTAGAAATGGGGTCGAGGGCAGAACAGGGTTCGTCCATGAGCAAAACTTCGGGTTCGATGGCGATCGCCCGAGCAATGCACAGCCGCTGCTGTTGCCCACCCGAAATCGATAAACCGCTATCCTTCAGCTTGTCTTTCACCTCATCCCACAGCGCCGATCCGCGCAGCGCCCGCTCTACCAATACATCCATGTCGCCTTTGTAGCCGTTAATCCGGGCACCGTAGGCTACATTCTCATAGATTGATTTGGGGAATGGGTTAGGCTTTTGAAACACCATCCCAATCCGCCGCCGCAATTCGGTTGCGTCTACGCTTTTGTCGTAGATATCAACGCCACGGTAAGTGATTTTGCCCTCAACCCGAGCGCTAGGAATCAGGTCATTCAACCGATTGAAACAGCGCAGAACCGTACTTTTACCGCAGCCCGACGGCCCAATGAACGCCGTAATTTTCTTCTCTGGAATCTCAAGAAATACATCTCGAACTGCCAAAACCGATCCGTAATAATAGTTTCCCTTTTCAACATGAAAGGCATTGCTCGTGCCAACTGCGGCAGCAGAATTGGAATGCATGAAGTTAAACCTCTATAGAATTCAACGATAGATCGACTAGGCTCTCGCAGGCAATGTCTAAAAACCGAACCTATCGATTTTGCTGGAAGCGATTACGCAGATAAATTGCCACAGCGTTCATCGACACCAGCACGACTAGCAATACGATACTGGCGGCGGCGGCGTTGGCATGGAAGGCTTCTTGAGGTCGCGATGTCCAGTTAAAAATTTGGATCGGCAACGCTGAAAAAGAAGACCGCAAACCTGTGGGTAGAAAAGGGACAAAGGTCTGCGCCCCAATCACAATTAGCGGTGCGGTTTCTCCAATGGCTCGCGATAAGCCCAAAATCGTTCCTGTCAAAATCCCTGGCAGGGCTAGAGGCAGAACATGGTCGCGCACCACTTGCCAGCGGGTCGAACCCAATGCCATCCCGGCAATCCGGAGGCTGTCCGGGATCGCTTTCAAGGTCTCTCGCGTCGCCACAATAATCACGGGCAAAATTAACAGCGCCAGGGTGAGACCGCCTGCAAGCACGCTGCGCCCGCCTGTAATCGGTTCTAGGATGCGGACGAACACCATCAGCCCCAGCAGGCCATAAATAATCGACGGCACCGCTGCCAGGTTACTGATGTTGACTTCTACCATCTTGGCAAACCAAGAATCAGTCGCAAATTCCTGTAAGTAAATCCCTGTCCCCACCCCAATCGGAAAGGCAAATGCAGCCGTGATTAATAACAGCCAAACAGTTCCAGCCAGGGCAGACGCAATTCCGGCTCGTCCAGCGTTACGCGATGGGAAGCTCGTTAAGAAGCTGCTACCTAGACGAGGTAGACCATCTGCAAAGGTAGAAATAAGCAGAAATGCCAACACTACTAACCCAATAATGGTGGCAGCCCAACTGGCATAAGCAAAAACCTTGTCAAGCTTATAGCGGCCTACCAAATTGGGTTCAAATTCATCTGGGGCAATGCCTTCATCAGGGATGAATGCCTTTGGACCGGTAGCCGTCATTCGTATTTCTCCTGGAACTTACGCACAAACCAGAAACTCAAAATATTCAGCAGTAAGGTAATCACAAACAAGGTCATACCGACCGCAAACAGAGTGTCGTACTTGAGTGTGCCTACGGGGACGTCGCCCCCTGCCACTTGCACGATGAACGAGGTCATGGTTTGAATGGGCACTCGTGGATCGAGGGTTAGGGTAGGGTTTTGACCTGCCGCTAAGGTCACGATCATCGTTTCACCCACAGCTCGGGCGACGCCCAAAATAATTGCTGCCACAATGCCTGACAGGGCAGCGGGCAATACTACATCGGTAACGGTTTCTCGCTTTGTTGCTCCCAAGGCGTAAGAACCCTGCCGCAAGTCTTGGGGAACAGCGAAGATAGCGTCTTCACTTAAGGAGGCGATCGTTGGCAGCAGGGCTATCCCCAAAATCAATCCAGCACTCAGTCCGTTGAAGGTTTGCAGCCCAGGAATAAAGGTTTTTAGGATAGGTGTCACAATCAGCAAGGCGAAAAAGCCAAACACAACGGTAGGTACACCTGCCAAAATTTCTAATGCAGGCTTTAGCCATGCCCGCACGTTGCGTGGCGCGTATTCGCTGAGGCAAACTGCCGCCAATAGCCCTAACGGTACGGCCACTAATAGCGCAATCAGTGACGTCAAGAAAGTAGCGCTAATCAGGACAAAAATGCCGTAGTGAGGCTCCGAAAACAGCGGTGTCCACTGATTGTCGAACAGAAACTGAACTAATGAAACTTGAGAAAAGAACTTGATGGTTTCAACGATTAGCGTGGCGACAATTCCGAGGGTCGTAAAAATTGATAGAACGGCAAAGCTGCCGAAAATAAATTTAACAATTGCCTGCGATCGCTTACTTGCCACACGGTTGGGCTGCCATAAGTTGGCGGAAGAGTGCTCAGGGGGAAGATAGCTGTCGGTCATGACTTAAACCCAAAACTAGGAAATAGAGGTCAGCTCTTAAAACTGGTTGATCAAGTCTCTCAAGGGTTGATTTTTCGAGCGCGGCGCTCGAAAAATCAACCTTCAAACAGCTTTTTGGAACTAACTTGATCGCACAACTCAAATCAACAACAGAGTCACTGGAGCGAGTGAAAGCCTACTTGAGCGACTCTTTCACCTTGGCGTAGGCATCGTCAGGCAACCCAACGTAGCCTGTTTCTTCCACCAAGCCACGATTTGCAGCATCGGTGTAGAAGTCGATGAATGCCTTTACTTCGGGCTTAGCCAATGCCTTCGTCGTGACGTAGATAAACAGCGGGCGAGACAACGGCGCATAGGTGTTGTTGACCACATCTTCTTTGTTGGGGGCAACACAGCCCTTACCACCGTCAATCTCGACGGCTTTCAGCTTGGCTTCATTCTCAATGTAGTAAGCATAGCCAAAGTAAGCCAGGGCACCCTTAGTGCCTTCAACGCCCGTTACCAGCACGTTATCATCTTCGCTCGCGGTGTAGTCACCTCGGCTTGCGCCCTCTTCCCCATTGATTTCATTGGTGAAGTAGTCAAAGGTACCCGAATCGGTTCCAGGGCCATAGAGCTGGAG
>CASBQJ010000602.1 GCA_949127705.1 Synechococcales cyanobacterium PMM_0085 | reverse complement strand
GGGAAAAATCCAGCGTGATTACCTGAGGTCATCAGGGCGAGGTAGCGGTCGGGCTGGGTGAGCCAGACAAACGGATGAATTTGTTCGGAAATGGCGGGGGTGAGCACGTCGTTGCTGCCCGATACCAGCATCAGCGGAATGTCGATTTTGGCGATATTTGTGGGGCCAAAGATGGAGCCTGCAACCGGGTTAAGGGCGATCGCCGCTTGAATTCGGGGATCACGCAGGCGGTAGCGGTCATCGGGGAGGGTGGCGGCGTCGCACTGCAACAGCGTAGAAAAGTTGGCTAGGGGGCGATCGCCTGTACATATTTGCCGCAGTCGAGCGATGTCCAAATCGGCTCCGGCCAACGCTAGGGCGGTATAGCCGCCGTAGGAATGGCCAATTAGCCCAACTCGGCTTAGATCGAGGCGATCGCGCCAGGCCGGATCCGATTGCACTCGGCGCTCTAAGGCGTCTAACGCGAACCGTACATCTTGAGGCCGATCGATAAATTCGGCTGGGTTTGAGGCATCATAGCGTTCTGCTGCCGAAACCGAATTTTGATAGTTGGCATCGCTGCCCACATGTTCGGGCACCACAACCGCAAATCCGTGGGAGGCCAGATGGTTCGCTAAAAAGCTTAAATCTGCCCGCCGAGACGCCAACCCATGAGACAGCACCACCACCGGGGCGGGGGCAGCTTGGGGAGCCATATTCGGAGTAGTGTTCGGAGCAATGTTTAATGGGTTAGTAGCGGGCAGACCAGGCAAATATACATCTACTTCAAACTGCCGCTCTACGGGTTCCCCCGTCAAAACAGTGGCATAGCTTTGGCTGGTCACGGTCAACTCGGTGCGGGTGACGGTAAATTCACCGGGCTGGCGGAGGTCGAGCCGTTGGGAAAAGTCAATCGGCGGTTCGGCGGCGGCGGCTTGGGCAGACTGTTGGGCGATCGCCATCACAGCCGCATCTCGATACTCCACCAGCACCTGTAGCGATCGCGCCAACCGAGTTAATTCTTCTACCCTAATTTTTACATCTGGGGTAGGAAATTGGCGAATTAGGCTGAGAATGCTGACGCCTTCTGGATCACTGGCGGCCAGCGTCAACGCTGCGCGCATGGCTATCATGCCATTGCGCCCCGACCCGGTTTGAATAATTTGTCCCAAGTCGCTGAGCAAGGTTGCTCCGACCGTTGTATAGCCAAACTGGTTGATGGCAATCGGATCGAGCTTGATCCGGCGTTGCAGTAAAGGGCGAATCTGCGCCAATCCAACTGGCCCGGTCAGGCGACCCAAAAACTGGACTTTTGAGTCGATTGTGCCAGTTTCGGCAAAGGTTTCTAATGACTCGACGGGTAGCGTAAATTCTACTAGCCCGGTCGAAAATCGAATGGCTTCGGCACTGAGCGCAGGTTTGGGGGCAACGGTGGCGGCGATCGCTCCCAGGGCTAGCAGAGCGTGCAGCAAAGTCGGACGGGGTGCAGCCCAGAATGGTGATGCCATAATCTATCTCACGTTGCAATGAAGGTTGCATAACGTTGCAATTAACCATGATAGAGAGGAGGGCGATCGCCTCACTCTCCATCAGTAGCGTTCATTTACCATAGCCGTCTCGGTTGAGGACGCTGCCATGAGTCCAGGTGTAAAACGCGTCGGTTAATCCTGGGTTGCTAAGATCTGTTCAGCGTAGATCTGTTCAACCGACACGTGGACTTCCCCCTCGTTGTCATCCAGGTAGGTGTCAATGAAGAAGGCGCAGAGGGTGGCAGAGTCGAGCACTTCTAAGGTCAAGATGTCACCGTAGCCGTTCAACGTAGACCAAGTGGCCATAACCGGAACATTGGTAGCTTTGTTGATTACCCTGCCGCCGTAGATCCACAGGATGGCGAGCGGTTCTCCTGGTTCTCCAGTTTGAGATTGGTAGTCAAAGCTGCCGTCTGTGATTTTGATTTCGTAGAGGCCAGACGCGAGATGGGTCTTGGCGGCTACATGATCTTGAATATGCTGCATTTCTTCTGCACTGAGCAAAAAGGCATTGCGGCGGCTGTGGACAACGACGTCGGTAATCACCGAGTGCTCCGTTAGCGGGTAGCCCTCAAACAGCGCTCCGCTGACGGCGGCTGGGTGGATGACGGGTTCTGCTTCGGGTTCTGCTTCGGGTTCTGCTTCGGCGCTACTAGCGAAGTGAACATGCTGCGATCGCGCTAGTTTTAGCCAGCGGCCATCGTCGGTGGCATAGCCCACTTCGGCGACATAGTCGCGATCGCCGTGGTGAATGGGGACTATTTTATCGTGGTCATTCATCCAGCTATGAATGTCATAGTCTTCAACCGAGTGCGCCGCTTGGGTGTCGAGGTCTAGGGCGGTTGCATCATAAATCCGCAGCTTTAAATCGCGGCCTCCTTGATCTTGCAACGCGGCCTTGTCAGCCTCTGACAGTGCCCACTGTACATGGCCTGCTGTCGTCCCCCACTTAGAAAAGAGAATGCTGCTCTGAGGATCAAGGCGATCCGGTTCGGGGTTCCCGGCTCCGGCGACAGCGGCACCTGCCAGCACCGCACCGACTCCAGCCATCCCGATTCCAGCCATGCCGACTCCAGCCATCCCGATTCCAGCCATGCTGATTCCAGCCATATCTAGACCAATGGCACCCATGCCTGCCCTGTCGCTTTCTGCCTCGGGCCGTTCAGGTGCCTCTGGAGCGGTGATGTCTACAGCGGTCGAGGCTTCAGCGGTGACGGCTGGCGCAATCGGCACCTCGGGCGGCGATGGCTCCCAGGCATCAACGTCGAGTAGATCATCCCCCTCCGCCTCAATCTCCGCTTTGGTGCTGGCCTCAGGCGCGACCTCGTCGTGTTTTCCTGCCGCAAATGCCGCTCCGGTTAAGGCGGCGGCCCCGGCGACAGCGGCACCAACAGCGCCCATGCCCACCGCTCCAATCTCTCCTAACTGAGGTAGACCTAACTGAGGTAGATCTAATTGAGGTAGGCCAATTTTGCCTTGCTCAATTTGCTCAGCACCAAGATCCGCCTCTGCTGCGGCTGCAACACCGGGGGCCTCGACAGGAGCAGCGCCCGCTCCTAGCGGTTCACAGGCCGGCACTCGCACATGCGTCGAACGAACGACCTTCATCCAGCGGCCATCCTCCGCCACGTACCCTAGTTCTGCCAAATAATCGCGATTGTCTAGGGCGATCGCGATATGCAAATCTTGCTCACCCAAAACGCAATTAAATTCTTGGACGCTCAGCGGCTCTTGCCGAGCCAAATCAATGTCGGTTACGTCATACAGCCGCAGCCGCAGATCACGGCCGCCCTGCCGCCAGAAGTCGGCTTTTACGGCCTCAGGGATTTCCCAATAGGCATAGGCATCACGGCAATTACAGGGCGTTAGGATCAAGCGAGGAGCGGGGATGGCGGCTAGGGGAGGAACAATCCCGGTGGCGGCAATTGGGGCGGCAATTGGGGCGGCAACCGGAGCGGCTCCACGACCTTTGAGCCAAAACAGGAGTCCAGCTAAGCCCAGCAGCGGCAATAGGATGCCCCACCACGGTATTGCTGGCTGTAAATCGGGGACAGGCGACGGCGCGACGTCGGCGCTAGCTGAAGGGCTAGGGGACGCTGCCACGGAGGGT
>CASBQJ010000601.1 GCA_949127705.1 Synechococcales cyanobacterium PMM_0085 | reverse complement strand
CTGTTTTCCAATCCTTTCAGGGTGGTCCATGGAACACCTTTGATGGCAAACCCTACGGCGTTACCTTTGCCTGGGGTCCTAACGTTTTGGTTTATGATGCCAAAGCAGTCAAGCCTGCCCCTACCTCGTGGGATATTTTATTTGACTCGGCCTATGCCGGGAAGATTACCCTGCCCGACAATCCAATGACGATTGCCGATGTGGCGCTCTGGCTAGGCAAGTCTGACCCATATAATTTGACCGAGGATGACCTGGCCGAGGTCAAAGCAAAACTGCTGGAGCTGCGCCCGAATGTGCGGAAGTTTTGGACGACAGCGGGTGAGTTGGCTAATTTGTTTCAGTCGGGTGAAGTGGTGATGGCTCACGCTTGGCCGTTGACCTACACTCAGTTGAGCAACGAAGGGTTTCCAGCGAAATCGGTCAGTCCGCAGGGAAAACTGACAGGTTGGACAGACTCTTGGATGATTTCTAAAAATTCTCGCAATGCCGATGTCGCCTACAAATGGATTGACTACATTTTGAGCGGTGACGGGCAGAAAGGCGTGATGGATGTGACTGGGTATTCGGGTGCCACGACGCTAGGGGCGGCGGCGGTAGGTGCAGCAAAGGCGCATGAACTGTTCATGGATGACCTAGCCCTCCATTCTCAAATTAATATGTGGCAAAGCGTTAAAAACTACGATCAGTGGGTGCAGCTGTGGAATGAAATCCGCAGCTAATGGCAAGCGGGCGATCGCTGTAATCCCATCAAAAGACACCTAAAAAGTCGCCGCTATTGGGATCCCAATAGCGGCGGCTTTTTGCGGGGAGCTGCTCGACTATGCCAAGTGCTGCATTTCTTTTTGTAACTGGAGAATTAAGTTTTGGTCACCGTTGGCTTGAGCCACTTCTAAGCGATGCTGTAGGCGGCGCTCTACGTTGAGATGGTGCACTTTGGCAATTTCGCTTGCCAGTTCTTTGGGGGTTTTCATGTAGAAGGGTAGGGGAGTAGACACGGCAGATCGGGGCGCGATCGCCACTGCTTCCATCGTTCCCGTTTCGGTGAGTTTGTAGGGCACTCCCCGATAGTTCAGCATTAGAGCGGGCTGAGGGACGGGGACATGGCGTGGGGTGGAAAACTGAAACCGCTGACCTCGGTAAAGCCCTACCGTAGTCGATTCAACCATTGTCACAGGCACAGCCTGATACTCGTACTCATTCCCGCGATAGGTCAGTCTCATAGATATCTCCTAATCAAGTTTTAGTTTTAGAATTCAAAAGATGACAATCGCAGCTTTATGGCAAAAGAACGTCGATTTCAATCTGTATCTCACTTTACTGTTTTAACCTTATGTCAAGGTTTAATCAAATTTAAATTTTAATAAACTCGCATCAGAAAATTAGGCTCCCGGACGCTGCACTAGAGCGGAGAGTTTGATGGGCAAGGCTTTAACAGCCGCTCACCAGATCAATCAGGACTGCTTCAAGATTGCTATAAATAAATCTGATTCAAGATAATCCGCAGCCGATCATAATCGTCTTTGAGCAGGAGGCTGAGGGTGCGGCCTGCTTGCACCAGCCAGGGGCGATCGCCTCGGCGCAGCTGGTAAATTTCTCGGATGGCAGCGGCTGTTAGCGCTTCCACAGGCGCGTTGCCCACCAGCAATAGCGTCCGCAAAAAGTCTAGCTTTTCGCTAAAACAAACCACCTCTTCAGGGTCGCAGTAATAAACCGCCTGATGGATTTGGGGCGGGCGCGGCGGCAAGTGTTGGTAGATCGTGTCGCTCAATGCCATGGTTCCGTTGCGCGATCGCTGCCGGGGTTGAAACCCAACGATGGCCGCTCGAAACTCAGTTTTTAGCATCGCAAAAATTTGTGGCTGTTGCTCCCGCAAATCTTGCAGCGACAGCCCTAGCGCCCGCGCCCGGTGCACTGAATCGATTGGGCTAGTGGTGGCATGATAGACTACCGCGTAGATTTGATTGCCCGATTCTTCATCGGTTGACTTGACCCAACTGCCGAAGGGGGGCATCACCGCAAAACTTAAATCGTCCGGCTCTAAACATTGGGCTAAGAACTCTGTAGTAGCTGTTTCAATTACTTCAGCAATGTAGTTTAATGGACGGGCAGAGCTGCTAGATTGAGGCAGAGGCAGGCGCATATACTAATGGTTCCTACGATTTAGCAATGGAAAGCCGCGTATCGATTAGCCGTAGTTTTATGATGTTGAGCTTCGTGACGGCGGGGTTACTGGTGCTGGTGCAACCCCAGTCTAGGTTATTTCAATTTACCTCCCGTCTGCCGCATCAGCTCACGGCCAGCGAATTAAAAGCAATGATTGCAGCGGTGATGCACCCAGAGGCTGCCACAAAACCTGAATCCGTGGCGATCGCCTCCCCATCCGCCATCAGTCAGCCCAATCCTCCCCAGACGGCTCAGCGGGTAGCACCATCCCCGTTGCCCCAGATGCCTCCAGCCACCGTAGCCTCCATTTTGCAACGCGTGAGTCCGGGGCGACAAATTCCTGCGCCGCTGCGCTTTAGCCCTGTGATGGCCGCTCAAAACTCACTGCTGTCGATTCCGTTCCGGGTTCCTCGATTGGTGGTGGACTTGAGCGATCGCCAGGTTACTCTATACAACGGCGATCAGCTTCAGGCTAGCTACACCGTGGCGATTGGCCAAGCAGGCTGGGAAACGCCAACGGGCACGTTCACAGTGATTGAAATGCTCAAAGATCCGCCCTGGGAGCACCCCATCACCAAAGAACTCATTCGAGCCGACCCGCGCAACCCGCTCGGCAGCCGCTGGATTAGTTTCTGGACTGACGGTAATCATGCGATCGGGTTCCATGGCACCAATGCGGATGATTCAGTCGGTCAAGCGGTTTCCCACGGCTGTCTGCGGATGCTGAATCCTAATATCGAAGCCCTCTATGAACAGGTGGCACTGGGGACAACGGTTGTTGTCATAGAGTAATGCCGACAGGCTTGCAGGAACCTGGCGGGCACTTCCAATCGACCGCCCCAGTGCAGATGCACGTAAGAGGCATGGAGTTGGTTCACCTGCCATCCCTCGGTGGCTAGGGGGGTATGGGCGTCGTAGCCTTGGGTTTGATAGAGCGGTGCGGGCGGATGCAGCATTAGAGAAGACCGATGGAACTCGTGCCCCCAAACCGTCGCACCTACTGGTAATAGCGGGCTGTTTTGGAGGGCGATCGCCCGCCGATAGCCCAGGGTCAACCGCGCTCCCATTTTGGCGATCGTGGGCAAAATGCCAACCATCTCCCAGGTCTGCCCCTCAAAATCTGTAATGCCTTGGCTGAGATACATCAGACCCCCACACTCGGCATAGGCCGGCATCCCCGATTGAATCACAGCTCGCACCGATCGCTGCGCCGTTTGGTTGGCTGCTAGTTCTGCCCCAAAAACTTCAGGGAAACCGCCGCCAAAATAGAGACCGTCTATCGCCTCGGGCAGCGCCCCATCCTGCAGCGGACTCCAAAATACGAGTTCTGCCCCCAAGTCTTGCAAAATGTCTAAGTTGTCGGCGTAGTAAAAGCTAAAGGCGCGATCGCGAGCGACAGCAATTCGCGGGGCAGGCGACGAGAGCGGCGGAAAATTGAGTGGAGCCGTTGGTGCTATGGTCGGCACATGACCCCCTTTCAACAGCGGCAGTAATCTAGGCCAGTCGAAGCAGGTTGCGGCCAAGTCAGCAAGGCGATCGCAGACAGCCTCAAGTTCTGGGAGTTCGTCGGTAGGAATCAGACCCAGGTGGCGATCGGGGATGGTGATGTCGTCTTGTCGCCGCAGCACGCCGAGAATGGGCAAATTCAGCGGTTCTAGGGCAGCTTGGAGCAGGTCGAGATGGCGATCGCTGCCGACCCGGTTGAGAATCACACCAGCGATGTTAAGGCGTGGATCAAAGCTGCGGTAACCGTGGGCGATCGCTGCCACCGAGCGAGACAGGCGGCTACAGTCGAGCACCAGCAGCACAGGCAAATTCAGCAATCGCGCCACATGCGCCGTGCTGCCCGTATCGGCTGCGCCCGTTGCCCCATCGAATAGCCCCATCACCCCTTCAACG
>CASBQJ010000600.1 GCA_949127705.1 Synechococcales cyanobacterium PMM_0085 | reverse complement strand
GATATGTTAAACGCCTGTAGTTTTTCTGGAGACACGAGAACCTGATATTGTCGCTCATCGCCACCAAACACAATTACCTGCGTGACTCCCGGCACTGCCAGCAGGCGGTTTGTAACTTGCCAATCGACAATCCGCCGCAGTTCCATCAAGTCAGTCGTCTGGGATGTAAAGGCGTAGGTGACGATTGTGCCAATCGGCGAACTGATGGGTGCAATTTGTGGAGTTTCAATCCCTTCTGGCAGCTTGCTTTCAGCAGACTGCAACCGTTCGGTCACAAGCTGCCTAGCTTGATAAATATCGGTGCCCCAGTTGAACACCACTCGCACCACTGAAATACTGGCTGCACTAGAAGACCGCACCGCACTTACGCCCGGGGTGCCATTGATCGCGCTTTCGATCGGCAATGTCACCAGCGATTCCACTTCTTCGGGTGCAAGCCCTGGCGCTTCTGTTTGAATTTCAACCTGCGGCGGTGCGAATGTGGGAAACACATCTAGCGGCATCTGGATAATGGTGCGAACGATCCAGACCATGAGGATCATTGCGCCCAGAATCACCAACCAGCGACGGGCGATCGCCCATTGAATAACAGAACTCAGCATAGGAATTTAATCTTTAGTAAAACGGTCACTGACCCACTCAGAGCGATCGCTAGGTGCTAGCTGCTAGGACTCAACTCAGTGATGCTGGTGAGGCGGAGTTCGAGTTTCAGAATCTGACTGATGAGTCTCTACTGAGCGGAGAGCAGGCTCATGATCAGACCTGGACAGAGCTTGATGTCCGTTGTGGGAATCCTCTAGATGTTCCAGTTGGTTAATGGTTGAAGCGAGTCGTCTACGGTTGCGACGATTAGACCAGAAAGCGCCTGCGACAAAAGTGCCGATCGCCAAACTCCCGACTCCCGGGATGACAATCCACCACGGCAATGCACCAGTTGCACTCGATTCGATGACTGCTGGTTCAGTCGCTTCTGGTTCGACAGTACCGCCTCGCAAAGACTGAGCATAGAGCTGATTGGCACGTTGGGTGACAACGCGATCGCCATCAAATAGCCCACTTTCTACTGCAACCAAGTCACCCGCCCTTTTCCCCAGCGTCACCTCTACAGGCTGAAAGGTGTTGCCATTTTGCACAAAGACCAGCTGTTGACCATTCGCTTCCACCAGGGCAGATTGAGGAATCACAACAACTGGCTCTGGGGTGCGATCGGTTAACACCTCTAGCTCGGCAAACATTCCTGGTTTCAGTACCCTATCGGCATTGTCTAGTTCTGCCTTCACAGGGACAACCCGACTTTCTCCTTCAACCACAGAACCAATGGTGGTAATGCGTCCCTCAAACAGTTGGTCAGGCAGGCTCGATATCGTAACCCGCACTCGCTGACCTTGAGAAACCTGATTCAGGTCTTTCTCGTAAATATTCGCCGTTGCCAGCACCATGCGATCGTCCACGATTGTCATCAGGGCTTCCCCCGCATCTTCCGCCGACTGCCCCAACGTGACTTCGCGATCGGCGATCGTTCCAGCGATCGGGGCTTTGATCGTAATCGTGCCATCTGGGTTGGGGGATGTGCCAAGCTGTTGCAGTCGAGTTGTGTAGGTGCCCGCACTCAGTTGGGCGCGAGACTGTGCCACCTGCACCGCCGTTTGTGCGCGCTCTACTTCGGTGCGGGCTGTCAACACCTCTAGGCGGCTTTCGGCTTCGGTTAATGCATTTCTCGCCTCTGCCAGCCGAGCCTCAGATTCCAACAGTTCGCGCCTGGGGATGGCTCCTTGCGTTGCCAGTTCTTTGTCGCGATCGAACTGTTCTTGAGCTACCCTCAATTCTGTTTGGGTCTGCTGAATAGCAGTCGAGGCAATTTGCTGTTGTTGCGTGTAGGTCTGCTGGGCTAGGCGCAAACTGGCTTGAGCCTGCTGCACATCGCCTTGCCTTTCTGCGGAATTTTCTAACGCCGTAATGCGGAGTTCTGCCAGTTCGCCACTGGTAATTACCGCCAGAGGCTGTCCAGCTTTAACGGTTTCTCCTGGCTCCACCAATAGCTTGACGACTGTTCCACCCACTGGGTTCGTCACCTCTACTTTGCGGCTGGGAGATGTTTCAATTTGCCCAGTGGCTTGCACACCAAATGCCAAAGCTTGACGAACTACAGGTTCTACTTTTAGCCCTATCCGCTCTGCTGTGGCAGGGTCAATGTCGATCGCCCCCGCAGATTGGGCAGCATGGTCGCCTCCCTGAAATTCATTGCCATGTCCTGCGTGACCCAATACTTCAACCGAGGTAGCCAGGAAAAGTAAGCCTAAGAGTGCGCCCGACACCTGACTGATTGTCGCAAAAGAGTAGTATCGCTTTGGGCTTTGAGTCATCGTGTTTTTCTGCGAGTAAAAGGACATAGGCTCAGGCTGAATGACAGGTTCTGAATCAAGCATTTGTACCCTTCTGAGGGATGCATAGCAACTTTGCTTAACTGACGTTACGACAAGAATCTAAAAATGGATTTAATCTGAGATTTCAATAAATGATCAAGTAATTAGTGTTTCATACAAAAATAAAATCAGGATGAAATTTTATTGCCCTAAAGTTAATGTTTAGCTCACCTATCCTTGAAAAAGGCAGCTCTAGTCAGAGATCTGCTAGTAAGTTTTCAGGAGATCCGAATTTACGACTATCTCCGAGGTTGAGGGTTAATGATCTGGCTGGCATTAACCGTGCCATTGCTAAGATCAGAAGGATTTGAGTCGCCAGAAGGCGGTTTCCGAGCTTGAGTTGCTGTTGCAAAAGAGGTATCAAGAGCAATAACAAATAGACTTGAGATGATCAGACGTTTATCGCCTTTGCCAACAGTAAGGTTCTATAAGTTATTAGGATTTAATTATTAGAATTATCAGGCGTGATAATTTTTGGGTTCACCGATTCTTGTAAACATCGTTCATAGATTTTACGATAATAGGGTAAAAATTTATTCACACTAGCTTCGGCACGAGTAAGCTCAGCTAATATCTGGCGATGGATTGAATTGATATTTTGAATGATTGTATATTCATCCATTGTTCTGAGCGTGCCATTGCTCATAATGACCTTTCTATCAATCATCACTAGATCAACCGCTGAGTCTGTTTCGGCATAAACCAGCTGATTTACTATCGGCAGGTCGGCTCGCTCAGCCAGGTTCTTCAGCTGCATCAAGAAGCGATCGCTACAGCATTAAGGCGCAGACGGAGCTACAATAAACCTCACCCGCTTTCCCCGCCGCGACTCGGCCAAACGCTCTGCCAGCACTAACAAATCGGCGGCCTGGGGCGGAGCTTGACGATCTAGCTGCTGCCGCAGTGGTTCAGGCATTTCCTCGTCAAAGAAGGGCACAGAACGGTAGAAGGGTTGATCAAATAAACTGACACTGACCAGTGCTCGCAGCCCAATATCCTCATAGGCACGAAACACAGCATCAATACAGTCTGCGGAGAAATAGGGAGCGTGATTGACATCATCCACTACAAAAGTGGTGCCAGTGCGGATGGACTCTACAGCTCCAATCAAGGTGCGATAATAGACCTATTCTGGGATTAGGGGCGGCGGTGCCACCGGTGGATGGACGTAATGCATCCACAGTTCTAGCGGCAGATTATCGTATCTGCCTTGATGAAAGTGTTCATGGGAATGGAAATGGCCATTGACTAAGCCCGGTGCAATCAACAGCCCAGAGGCATCAATTTCTTGGGCATCGGGTGCCACTAAGTGAGGGGCGATCGCCACAATTTGATTCCGTTCGATCAAAATATCGCTCTGGCTGAGAGGGGCACGGGCAGCATCTACCAGTACCTGTGCCTGCCTGATTAAAATCCGAGACTCCATGCTGCGTCTAACTTTAATCGATGACGGTTGAACGACAGGTGCAACCCTATAGGAATAACGCTGTGCTCTAAAAAACTGTGCTCGTAAACGTTGTGATTATAAATAGTTGGCGTGAATCGTTTCTGAGTTGGACCAAGCAACGATTCACGCAAATGGGCGTTCTGACCAGAATCTGAGTAAAAATTTGAAATTTATAAGCGTGTAAGAGCGGCTACCTTGGCAAATTTGTCTTGATTCAAACTTTTTAGTTCATCGAGATGAAGCCAGCCATCTTTAATTAAATTGGCAAAGACAAACAGCAGAACAGAATAGTCATAATCGTATTTACCGTCAATTTCATGGCGCTTCGCGCTCAAAAAGTCGTGTAGGTTCCACAGGTCTTCTAGTGCCAACAGCCCGTGCGATCTGGCACGAACCTGCTCTACTAAGGCTGAAACCTCTCGCTTGTAAGCTTTCTCAAATGCCTCCTGAGCGATCGCTTGCTCTACCTCAGTCCATTTATTTTCAATGTCTTGCATGACTAAACCAGCTTTTACCTAACTAGACTGACGACTCAAATTTGAGTAATTTGCCGTCTCATTTTCTTTATAAATCTTAGCATTCCTTATCACAATGATAAATAAAAAGATTACTTAACTTACTTTAAGCGGCAATCTCACTCTGATGAATGCAGCTAAGGTACAGCTTTCAGCCCCTGACTAAAAACGAAGCGCCTTCTTCAGAAAGCGCTTCGTTGTTCAATTGGCTATGTCTTGGCCACTCTCTAACGAGCCAAGTTCAATAATTCCTTGGGAGAGGCCAGCAGGTCGATTGCCACAAAGTAAATTTTGTCTTGGGGATCGAGCAGGAACCGCCAAGCCATATTCATCCCCACATTGGCTCCAAACCATGGAGTTTGGACTTTACCGGTCACTTTAACTTGGGTATAGCCCCCTTCAGCGGGTTCAGCAACTCCCCGCTCTGGAATTAGCTTCAAGTTCTGGCAGTCTTCTCTAAAGAACCGCAGAACCGCGTCTTTACCCACGATGGGTTTTTGGAAGGGCGGTTGCAGCGCCCCATCTGGCGTAAACAATTGAATGAGTGCATCAAAATCATTCGCATTCATGTTGTCCATGTAGCTCAAGATAGTGGCATTGGTCACCCCTTCAATCGCGACTGGAGTCCGCTCGGCCATATCTTTAGGCACCTCAACGGGTTCCGAAACCTTAACAACGTTGCCGGATTCATACCCCATGTCAGCAACAGAATTCCGTAAAACCGTGATTTGCTGACCTGGGTCGAGACCCTGAATCGCTAGCAACACAGCTGCGGCATTCGCAGAAAGCTTGTAGCCCTCGGGAATGGGTGCCACCAGCCCTTGCTCCATCCACTCTCCGAGTCGATACCAGAACCCTAGCTTAATATTCATGCTCCAGCTGGCGTAAGTGCGGCAGATGGGAGTGTCGGCTCGGTTTGCCAGGTCACACATGACTTGGGATTGTTCCCGAAAAGACATTTGGCGAATTTGGTCGAGAGCATTTTCTGCTAGCACCATACTGGCTGCACCCGGCGCTGCAACGGTAATGGTTGTACCCATTTCCAGGTAGGCAAACCAGATTAGAGCTAGCTGATCTTCAACATTGAGTTGATTGAATCGAGCGATCGTAGCTGGAACAGCATCTGCGGATAGCGTACCGGGAAAGATCCCTCTAGCTGAATCAATCGTAAATGGCATAGGTTCAGATTTCTCCTGTAAAGGTATAAATGTAAACAGAATCTTGCTGAAACATAGTCTATAGGAAGTTCGTAACTCAAGAGGTTAATTCTTAGCCGTCAGGTTCTGCTACATGCATTCAGTTTTCGCCACAGGCATTCGGCAGAGCCAGACAATCGCTTCCCATAACAATTCAGCAATATGTTGACCCACTTCTAAAAGGGGCAGATCAAACGCAGCTTTATGCTCCACATTATATTAACTTATTGTAAGTTATGTAAATTTATTTTAACACGGTCAGAGCAACTCCGTATTTAGATATACAAAATTTCAAGCCCATAGAGCTTTCAGCCTGCTAACCAAATTGATTAGCGTTTGAGCAACCTGATGTTTATGCTTAATATTGAAGCTATATCGGCTTAAATATAAAGAAATATTAAAATTATTAGAACAATCAACAGAATTCGTTAAGCTCTTAACATTCTTCAGGATTACTTTACATTCTTCTACTCATTTTTCTATTCACAAGTTCATTCACAAGTCCGATGGGGATAGTCCAACGGGGATGGGTAGAAAACTAAATAGTCTCAGCCTGAATTGCCCTAATCCTTCTGAGGTTGCTATGACAATTGTTCCAGGTACTCCGGTTAAACTTCCAAACGGTCGTGATGGCGTCGTGGTTCCTGCTCCTTTCTGTGCGCGCGATCGCGTATTGGTCAAAGTAAAGAGTGGTAAGAAGTCATGGTTCAGTGTGGATGACTGCACACCCACATTTTCTGCGCATTAGGACTGAGCACGGTTGGCGCGCCTCAAATTTTCTAGTTGAACCGCGTGGCCGTTGGCTGGGGCTAGAGCTGGCAGGGCTGAGTGATGGAATTGTCCAGCTACCTGCTGGAGTAATTGTGGCGATTGGCCTTAACGCATTTTTTTACTTCGCTGGGGTAGACGTTAAGGGATAGTGGTCAGCGGGAGCCGCAGCCCACTCCCAGGCAGAGCCAGAGTAGTTTTTGGCATCAAACCCCAAGCTGGTCAGCACCGCCGTAAACCAGCCAGAACGAATGCCCCCGGTGCAATAGGTGACAACCTGGGTCTCTGGAGTGATACCTTGAGATGCAAGTTTGGCCAAAATTGCCGGACGCGGCAGCAGGTTACCCGCTAGATCGAGCAGCTCTTTGTAGTAAATGTGAACGGCACCGGGAAGATGCCCGCCTCGCTGTTCTCCATACGGAGTTTTCCCCCTATATTCGCGCAGTTCGCGGACATCAATAATCACCACTTTTGGATTGCCAAGATCGGCGCGGAGCTGATCGCGGGTAATGTCCCACTGGGTAGTTTGGTTCACTACAAAAGTCCCAGGAATAGCGGCGACGGTGGCCCGGTATGATGTCAGGGGAATGCCTGTAGCGGCTAGGGCTGAGTAGCCACCATCCACCCACACAGCGGCAGAATGCCCTAAGCTTCTCAGCATCCACACAGTCCGCCCTTCTTCGCCCCAGCCCTTGAGCGGATCGGCCACAACTACAACGGGGCGATCGCTCGATATGCCCACCGCCTGAAGTTGCTGGCTAAGGGCGGCGGTATCGGCCAACAGCTTGCCGTGGTTGGAGCCACGGGGCTGGCTAAATTGCTGCCATGACACCATGACGCTGCCCTGTAACGTTTGGCGCGCGTTGGGATAGCGCGCATCGAGTAACGTTGCACCCTGGGCAAGCAACTGGTTGGCTTGGTCGGGGCTAACAATCCACTGGTGCTGTAAGGTGTGTCGATCAATTGGCGTCCGATTGGACGTAGCTGGGACTACCGCTAGTGGCTGCGATTGGCGCGGCGTGTGGGGCTGCACCAAGGCGATCGCTAGCGCCAGGAGCAAGGCGATCGCGATGGCGATCGCTCCTAGGGCAGCAAGCTTTTTCAGAATATGCGGCGGGATCTGATCCATCATGCAACGGGCTAGCTTGGCCATAGTCACCAGTTTAGCCACTACACCAGTTGGCTGCCAACAGCACGCGAATGATGGCATTGAGCCTGATTGCGATCGCCAACTCACTGATCGCCAACTCACTGATCGCCACCTCACTTATGGTGTAACTTTCTTACGGTTCAACGTGAGTCCCAGTGCTGCAATGACTAAAACGCCAAGCACGGTACCTGGTTCAGGAACCTTACTGGCCGTGTAGGCAATTCCAATCGGGCGTTGTAGCTTCGTGGTAGCGGGGATGAACACAGAACCCGATTCACCGATAGCAGGAAGCGGATTACCGTTTGGATCAAAGCGCGAGACTGCCCCGATATTGTCGCTGAGAAAGTTGAATCCGGGCGTGTAGAGATTGCCGTTTGGATCGGTTGTGATGTTGCCCATAAAGCCGGGATAGCTGCTGGAAAACTCACCCAGTAAATTGCCTGTCCCAAGGTCATAGCGGCGAACAGCATTGGCAAAATCGCTGACAATTAGATCATCCTGGGTGCCAAACGCCAGACCAAGAAGGCTGACAAATCCGAAGCTATCTGGTGCAGCCGTGGGTTCATCAAAGACGATCGCTGCCGATTCTGGCGCAAAAATGTTGTAGCGTAAGACCTGACTGGGAAACAGGTAGCTGATTTCGCCCGTACCGTCTGCAACGCTGCCCTGAGTGGTGACGTAGAGATCGCCATTGTCATCAAACAGCAAGTCATTAGGCCCATTTAGCCCGTTAGACGTGCCGCTGCCTGCTGCAAACACATCAATAAAATCGCCTGATGTGCCGCTATAGCGCAAAATCTGATCCGAGCGGAAGCTGCTGACATACAGGTTGCCATCTGGCCCAAAAGCGGTGCCGTATGGACGCATCAGCATTCCACCTTGATCGAAGCGGTTCAAAAATGCGCCCGTCTTGCCGTCAAAGCGTAAGATCGCGCCAGAAGTATTGTCGCCCACGCTGACATACAGGTTGCCATCTAGCCCAAAGGTCAGGTCGTCGGGCGAGGTCAATTCATAGAATTCTCCTTTCGCGGGAATAAATTCGCCGCCGTAGCGACCTGTTTGCTCATCAAAAATGAGAATGTTGTTGCTCTGCGTGTTGCCAACTAAAATACCCGCATTAGCCGCAGACGTTCCCATAACTGCTGAAATGCCAAACCCGATCGAAGCCGACAGCGCCACCTGAACCTGAGAAGAAACCATACACCGAGACCACACGACACAGATGAACGTTAAATCCTATTGTTTAGGCGATCGGCTAGCGGAGGTGTTCTTTAAGCTACCATTACCGACGATTCACAGAATCTTTATATAGGCAAAACAAGTGAGAAAACCTTGCCGCACACCGATGAACTCGATACCCGTCCAGACGGCGTTGACTAGATTTACAGAAGTTTTCAGATGCATAAACCACAGTGAGCGCACCAGCCAAG
>CASBQJ010000599.1 GCA_949127705.1 Synechococcales cyanobacterium PMM_0085 | reverse complement strand
CGCCCAAGACAATATCGACATTCAAGGCGACATTCTGACTAGCAGCAGCGGCGGCAGTGGCGGCAATGTTTTCCTCAACAGTCAACTGGGCGACCTGAGTCTAGCGGGCAGCGTGAGCACCAATGGTGGCAGTAGTCTCTTCTCCAGCCCGCTCAATGCCGGCAACATCTCTATCGTTGCCCAGCAAGCGGTTAGCCTTGGTAATTTAGCGGCGATCGCCGGGATTGGGGGGCAGGGCGGCAGCGTCAGCATTGTGAGTCAGGAGGGCGCGGTTCAGGTTCAAGACATCCAAGCTAGCAGCACGGATGGGAATGGCGGTGAAATTACAGTGTTTGCGCTAGACGATGTGATTACGCAAGCGCTAAACACGTCCGTCGGCGGCAGCGGCAGGGGGGGTGATATTATCCTCAACAGCACCATTGGGGCGATCGATACCTCAGCAGGTGCCCTGAACAGCAGCGGCGGTCGTGGCGGCAACGTTAGCGTCAATGCCACTACCAATATTTTGAGCGGATCTGTGACGACCGATGGCAGTCCTACCTCTGCCAATGACAGTAGCTCTAGACGTAGAGCCGGGCGGATTACCTTCGTCAGTGAGGGCGGCATTGCTACGGGTAGGCTCAGCGCTGTCGCCGCCCAACGGGGTGGGGCGATCGCCCTCACCGCCAACGGTGATGTGACCACAGCCGATGTGGTTTCGACCTCCAGCACGGGTCGAGGCGGCAACATTGCTTTGCGCAGCGCCAACGGCTCAGTCACCACCCAACGGCTGCGCAGCCAGGGAAATACCGAGGGCGGCAGGATTACAGTTGCAGCCCAAGACCGCATTA
The DNA here is from genome assembly GCA_949127705.1 of Synechococcales cyanobacterium PMM_0085. Classification (GTDB taxonomy): domain Bacteria; phylum Cyanobacteriota; class Cyanobacteriia; order Elainellales; family Elainellaceae; genus CASBQJ01. The sequence continues at coordinate 2,092 of CASBQJ010000599.1, read as the reverse complement.
CTGCTGAGCAGATTAATTCCAGCAGTAGCGACGGCAATGGCGGCAATGTGACGTTAGACCCGACCGATAACGTAGACGTCTCGTTCATCAACGCGCAAGGCAGCGATCGCGGCCAGGGCGGTACGGTGGCGAGTACAACCCGCCGCTTTTTCCGCGCTACTGGCCAGTTTACCGACCAAAACGGCATCCCTGCTAGCATTTCGACCGCCGCCGGTCGGGGGGGAGCCATTACCATTACCCATGCCGGGGCGGCGCGGGGCGTTCCGTTTCGGGTGGGCAACGTTGGCGAAAATGGCACGGCGGCAGCTCTCACCACTGGCTCATCGACCATTTCGCCGCCACAGTCTTACCGATTTAGCGTCATTCAGGGCAATATTGCCTTGCTGACTGGAAACGCAACACCATCATTGATTCAAGACAACTTAGTGTTAGACGATCAGCTAGATCTTGGCAACAGCTTAGACGCTGACTCAATCGTTGACTCAATCGCTGACTCAAGCTTTGACGATATTGCGATAGACGTTGACACCTCTGACGACTTTGATACAGACAGCTATACCCAGTTAGAAGCAAAGCACACGGCTGACTACCTCAACTATCTCAACATCGCAGCAGCAGCACTCGATCCAGCTAAAACATTAGCAGATGCTCAACAAAGCCTGAGTAGCATTGAAGCCAACACCGGGATTGCCCCCGCGCTGCTCTATGTCGGCTTTGTGCCCAGCACTGTACCCAGCAGTACTCTCCCCACCCCCCAAGACAGCGACCAATTAGAACTGACGCTGGTAACGGGTAAGGGGCAGCCCATTCGCCGCCGGATCTTAGGAGCGACGCGATCGCGTGTATTGACCGTTGCCAACCGCCTGCGTGAAGAAGTCACAAACCCTGCCCGCGTCAATACCACCAGCTATGTAGCCGCTTCTCAACAGCTTTATAGGTGGCTGATTAACCCCTTAGAAGCAGAGTTGCAGACCCAAAAAATTAGCAACTTGGCTTTCATTATGGACAGTGGGCTGCGATCGCTGCCGATTGCCGCCCTGTATAACGGGCACCAGTTTTTAATTGAACGCTATAGCATCGGGCTGATGCCCAGCTTGAGCTTAGTAGATACCCGCTACCAAGACATTCGCAACACCCAAGCATTGGCCATGGGAGCCTCTCAATTTGCCAATCAAGCGCCCCTTCCTGCCGTTCCATTAGAACTACAAAATATTGCCCAAACCTGGACGCGCAATGGTAAATACTTTATTGACCAAGACTTCACCCTTGCCAACCTGCAAACCCAACGGCAACAAAGCGCCTACAGTATTGTGCACTTGGCAACCCATGGTGAATTTCTACCGGGAGAACCCAGCAATTCTTACATTCAATTTTGGGACGAGCAGCTACAGCTCGATCAGCTACGCCAGCTGGGCTTGAATAACCCTACCGTCGAACTGCTTGTCTTGAGTGCCTGCCGCACTGCCCTAGGAGATAAAAATGCCGAACTCGGGTTCGCGGGATTAGCGATCCAAGCGGGTGTCAAAAGCGCCCTAGCCAGCCTCTGGTATGTCAGTGATGCTGGCACATTGGCACTAATGGCCGAGTTTTACCATCAGCTTCACACCGCTCCGATTAAGGCAGAAGCCCTGCGCCAAGCTCAACTGTCGATGCTGCGAGGCGAGGTGCAACTCCAAAGCGGCAGGCTGACCAGTCGGGGCGAAGAGGTTGTGTTGCCCTCCGACCTGGCGGATTTATCCACGACTAGCCTGCGTCATCCCTACTACTGGTCAGCCTTTACCCTGATTGGCAGCCCCTGGTAGCCCCACTAAGGATCATAAACTTATGTAAATTTTGTTGATCTGCAATTCCCTAAGTAGGGACATAGCACTGCTATGTCCTCTGTTATGCCCTCTGCTACGCCCTCACAGGTGCGTCAATTTTGCAGGTGATTTAACTCGCGATTTTAAGTTTAAAGGTTGATGATTCGAGCGCTTAGCGCTCGAATCATTAGCCTTTAAACTTAAAATAGCCGTCGCCACAAACGTTAGGACGCAGGTTAGCACGTCAGCCAACAAGGGGCTTAAGCCCCCTTGTCCTAAGATGACTGGCT
>CASBQJ010000598.1 GCA_949127705.1 Synechococcales cyanobacterium PMM_0085 | reverse complement strand
TAGGTAGCCATGGCGTCTGGGGCAACGGGCTGCGGTGGCAGAGCCGTCAGCGCCGTCAGCAAACTGGCGGCACTGCGAAACAGAAAGCGCTTACCCTGCGCCGCTGTCACCAGCACATCGGCAGCAAACTGATCTAGGTCAGCTTGGGTTTCGGCATCCACCGCCACGCAGGTGTTGTGAGTTAAGGCCATGAGGCGATCGCGGGTTCCTGAGCGGACATCGGCCAATAGAAACCGCTCGACTTGGCTACTGGCAATCTTGCCATTGGTTTTCTCTTCCACATAGTCGGGCAGGTAGCTATGACGAAAGCCAAACACCGAATCTTGGGCAAATTCGGTTTGGTGGACGGGGGTGGGTACGCCGTTGACGATCAAGTAGTGAATGCTGTCGCGGGTGATGCGCCCCCCTTCAAAAAAGGCCGGGGTGAGGAAGTGGGCGTCAAATGGTCCTAGCTCTTCGGCGATCGCATCGGTTTCGATTGGGTAGTGTCCTCGCAGCGTCGAGTCCGAGCGGCTGACAAGCAGGAACTCCTGCACCCCTTCGAGGGCGATCGCCTGCTTCAAATTCTGGCAGGCGGTTCGCGTCACGGCATTGGCTTGGTCTGGAGGCAGCGCCCGCGTATTGGTCAGGACAAAGAAAATCGGCGACTCGTCCGCCAGTCCCAGCCGCAGCGTCTCTACATCCCAGCGCGTCAACAACAGGCAGCCATGAACGGTTTGAGACCCAGTCGGGTCATCGTCCAACACAATAATTTTTGGGAGCTTGGCGGATTTGGCAGCGGTGGAGGAAGGAGTCATGATGGCAGCAGGCCGACGCGGAGAGCAGAAAACGGGTTCAACCATGAAATTACCACGTCTACCCTGCCTAAATTTTCTGGAGAGCGTGAACCCACTCAGGTTTAATTGGGCATGGCGCAAGGGCGATCGCGCCCATATCGCGCCCACATCGCGTTCCATCGCGCCCACATCGCGTTCATGTCGTGCAACAAACATAGATAATTTTCGGCATATCTGCCGGATTTGGGCTAACCTCTGAAACAAGGCATTGTGCTCTCCATGGCACAGGCTTAGCATCACTGGGGTGGCAAACTGATGGGAGAACCAGAAAACCGACCGACCGCTTCTGAAGCCAACGATCCTCAGACCGCAGAACAGGTCTTGAAGAGCGTCACACAGGATTTGAAAGCACTTCAGCAAGATCTGGTTTCTCAGCTGAGTCAAGATGTGGGTCGGCTGCAAACCGAGCGATCGCGCCTGATCAATGAAATCGAAAAGCTGCAAGCCCAGCAGCAAATGCTCCAGTCTGAGCATCAGGTTTTACTCACCCAACAACAGCTCGCCCAGCAAAGAGCTTGGGCCAAGCAACTAGCACAAACCTTGGCCGGTCACCTCTACAGCATGTTGGCGCAGCGGTTGAGCCAGCCATCAGGCTTCGATGCGGCGCTCAGCTCACCCAACTTGCCCGCCACGCCCATCCCTGGCTCCATCAGCAACGCCGACCGGGCAATTCTGGCGCTAGATGAAACGCTCAACCAGGCGCTAAATTCTCTCCAGAGTGACCTCAGCACCTACGAAACCAGCCTGATGCAACAGCTGAATCGGATGCAAACCATGGAGCATCAGGGTGAGGCATTGCTCGAAGCCCTGGTGTATCGCCTGAGTCAACAGCTTCAGGTAGAGGTGAGTCATCCGGCCGATCATCCAACCAATCAGGCGGCAGCGGCGGCTGAGTCACTTTCGTCATCCCCTGCCAGTGACGTAGAGCCATCCTCTCGCCCTGGATTGCAGCAACCCGTCTTCCCCGGACAGCTCCCCACAGATGAGGCATTCACAAGTGACACATCGGCCAAAACCGCTCTAGGTAGCCAGCCCGTTCGCCCGCCATCGTCAGCCGGCGATCGCCCCACCCCTCTCATGCAACCGACCATGCAACCGACGCGGCATTCTGTCCGCTCGTATGTCTCCAGTTCTGCCATGGATCAGCAGCCCTGGCTGGCCATATTGGGGATACTGCTGGGTAGCTTTTTAGTCATCGCTGGCGTTGTGCTGGTGGGAAAGCTAGTCACCTGGGTCTTGCAGCGATTTACGCTGGGGGCGACGACATCGACCCCCTGGCTACTGCCCGCCCTCCTGGGGCTGATTGCCGCCGGATTGGCCTATTTACTCTGGCGACAAGCTACTTTGCCACCGCTGCCCGCAACTGCCGCTCGCCCCCAAGGCGACGTGCCACCCTTGGTGCGCTTCAAGTCTCTGACCCCGCTGCAAACGGGTGTGCTGTTCATCTTGCTATCGACATTGGCGCTGTCTCTGCACAACGTCGTCGTCGGCATCATTGGGGGACAAACCAGCCTATTTGGCATATTTAACTTGCCCGCATCCATTTCCCTCAACAGTCTCAGCGATTCGCTGCTAATTCTGTGGCTGCGGATGGTGGTGGTGGTACCCGTGATGATTCTGATTGCCAAGACGCTCTACCCCAACGCCAGACGGGATGTGCGGGCATTTTGTTTATCTAGCGATCGCCGCCTTCAGTTCAATGTCATTGGCAGCGGCGCATTTCTGTTCCTGTCGCAAGTGTTTATTTATTTGGCGATCGCCGCTGTCACGCCCGGTGTGGCGGTCACCATTTTGTTCATGTATCCCCTGATTACGGTGCCGCTGGCCTGGTGGTTGTTTGGCGATCGCCCCACCCTCGGGCGCTGGCTGGTGATGTTTGTGGTGTTGACAGGGGTGATTCTCACGGCCTATCCCAAGCTGGTTAAAGCCACCGAACTGTCTTACCAAGGCATCCTCCTAGCCGCGCTCTCGGGTTTATTCTTCGCCCTTTACCTGATCTCCATGCAGATCAGCTTCCGTAAGTTGCACCCGGTTCCCGTCAGCGTGATTCAGTTTGTCACCATCTTCGTGCTGTCCAATCTCATGCTGCTGCCGTTTGGGGTGCAGGAGCCACCCAGCAACCTACTAGGGCTAATTTTGGGCGGCATCGTGTTGGGCACACTGACCTTAATTGGCTATTTGCTCAACAACTTGGGCGTCAAATTTATGGGGGCGGCGCGGGCCTCGATTTTGGCTTCTAGTGGCCCTGCCCTAACAGCACTGCTGGCCTACGGCATCACGCCTAGCGATCGCACGGCTCTGCAACCGATTCAAATCCTAGGCATTTTAGTCGTAAC
>CASBQJ010000597.1 GCA_949127705.1 Synechococcales cyanobacterium PMM_0085 | reverse complement strand
CCGTAGATCTTGCTCACCCGATCTAAATCAACAATGCGATCGCCATCCATCCGTCCCACCCCACAATCTCGCTACTTCTACCGTACCGTCTCATCCTTCCCCAATCCCTGACTGACCAACACCAGTACCGTGCTTGCCGTAAGCACTAGGGTGGCGATCGCATTGTGTATCTAGATCGGGTGAGCAAGATCTACGGTGGGGCGAGCGGTGAGGTGTATGCGGTGCGGGATGTGACGCTGGATGTGCGTCCGGGGGAGTTTTATTCGCTGTTGGGGTCTAGTGGGTCGGGGAAGACGACGACGCTGCGGCTGATTGGGGGATTTGAAATTCCGGAATATGGCCAGGTCTACATTGGGGGAGAGGAGGTGACGACACTGCCGCCCTATCGCCGCAATGTGCATACGGTATTCCAAAGCTATGCCCTGTTTCCGCATATGACGGTGGTGGAAAATATTGCGTACCCGTTGCAGATTGCTAAGGTGCCTCGCGCTGAGATTGCGCCCCAGGTGCAAGAATCGCTGCGGATGTTTCGGATTGAGGGGTTGGGCGATCGCCGTCCGGCGCAGCTATCGGGGGGGCAGCAGCAGCGGGTAGCACTGGCGCGGGCGCTAATCAGTCGGCCCAAGGTGCTGCTGCTCGATGAACCGCTGTCGGCATTAGATGCCAAAATCCGCGAAGAGGTGCGGCAAGAACTGCGCGATTTGCAGCGTCAAACCAACCTGACATTTATTTATGTCACCCACGACCAGGAAGAGGCATTGGCCTTGAGCGATCGCATTGCCGTGATGTCGAATGGTCGGGTCGAGCAAGTGGGGACACCTAAGGAAATCTACGATCGGCCTACCTCTGCGTTTGTGGCGCGCTTCATTGGTAAGGCAAATTTCCTTCAGGGGCAGGTATTGGACGTGCAGGCTGACTGCGTGGCAGTGGATGTGAATGGCATCCTGGTGAAGGCGATCGCGCCCCACACGCCTCCAGCTATTGCCGACCGCGTGACGCTAATGATTCGCCCAGAGCGGATTCGCCGAGGCCATGCCGCCGCCAACCAGATTGCAGCTAGTGTGGTTAGTTCTACTTACGTGGGGCAACTAGTCGAATTTCACCTGAAGACGGCGATCGGCAATTTGACCATGACCCAACTGGGCGATCAAGGCGAGCCGAATGATGCTGAATTAACCTGCTGCTGGTCAGCCCATGACTGTTTGGTTCTCCCCAGTCAGCCCTAGAAAGTTCCAACCATTAAAAGGCTTCAAAGGTCGCGGTGAAGCCATCCAACGCCATGCAGGCTTCGATAAATTCTTCGGCTGCACCCAGGTCTTCAATTTGGTATTCCATAATCCGCCGCTCATCCTCTTTCATCTTTTTAGAGGCTAGAGGCGTACTCGCATAATTGGCGGCGATCGCCTTAAAGGCTGGTGCGTGTTTACTCCAGCTCTCGGCAGAACATTGAATCGTCACCCGCCACATAGTTCAGCTCCCCGGTTTGTTTGAGTCTATCCTCTCACTGATCAAACGCTAACGATGAAACAATCTGTTCGTAGACCGCGCTGAAATCCAACCCCAAGCGATCGCTTGGGTAGAGCGCCTTACCACTAGGGAGGGTTGCCATTGCGATTACAGGTCTAGGACTGACAGCTACGGTTGGTAATGGCGCGGAGACTTGGGCTTGGCAGGCGATCGCCACAGTTGCCGCCACGCCCACCGCCAGCCGATGCAGCATCAAGCGCATTGACTCGCTAATAAATTTGATGGGAACCGCTTCAGATTGGTCTGGTCTAGCTTGAATTAAATGATATTGGGTCATCGTTCACTCCTCACACAGACACTTCACTGGGCACCTAAGCTTAGAGATTCACTAGCTCATAGAAGGTTTCCGCAGATTTCTTAAATCTTTTAGATCTCAATTCATTTTGGATCAAACCTTTATCAATCGAGTCAGTGCTTCTAATTAGGCGTCAATCCTGGGATAGGGAAAACGCATACGTTTCTTAATCACTAAGGATAAAAGGTTGAACAGATGCGGAAGAGCGCGTAGAATCCAGAACAGTCATGGCTTCGAGGCGAGTTTTCCTATGATTGATGTTGCTATTATTCCCATCAAACAACATTTCAGCTCGCCCGAAGACCCTTGGGCGCAGCACAGCATTGAGCATCCACGCCTGGATGGGTCAATGCTGGAGGTTGAACATGACCACAGAACTTTTGGCGTGTGCTCGCATCCTGCCACGTGGATCTGGTCAACGCCATCTCCCTGGCTCACCTATTGATATGATATTGAGCTAAATTTTTTAGATGTGTTGAAGCAAAAAAATATCGTTGTGGAGACGCTTGATGTACCCACAACGGTTGATGTACCTGTAACGGTACCCCATTAAGCATGGGTTCTGGGGCTAACTACAACTCCGTGTATCGTAATTGTGGCAGCGAGTAATAGCGAGTAATTGTGGCAGCGATCGCTGGTGAAAGCGAGCAATCAATGCGATCGCCACACCGCCAAGAATCACTACACCGCCAAGAACCGCTGAATCACTTCACTACTTAACTCACTGGTGGGGCCAGATGCTACAATGCCGCCCTTTTGCATGGCATAGTAGCGATCGGCCTGCCGCACAAAGTGCAGATGCTGTTCGACCAGCAATACCGAAATCCCAGTGGTGGCTACAATCCGCCGCACCGCCGATTCAATGTCGAGAATAATCGAGGGCTGAATCCCTTCGGTCGGTTCGTCGAGCACCAACAGCTGCGGCTTGCCCATCAGGGCACGGGCGATCGCCAACTGCTGCTGCTGTCCACCGGAGAGGTCACCGCCCATCCGACCCAGCATAGTTTTCAATACCGGGAACAGGTCATAAATCTCCTCTGGCACATCCTGCGTATTTTTGGGCCTGACCCCTCGGGCTTCATAGCCCAACAGCAAATTTTCCTTTACCGTCAGTCGCGGAATCACTTCTCGCCCCTGCGGCACATAGCCAATCCCAGCTCGAGCGCGCTGGTCGGGCGTTTTTGCCAAAATGCGCTGTCCGGCAAAGATAATATCACCGCTGCGAGGTTTGAGTAACCCCATCAAGGTTTTCAGCAGAGTTGTTTTACCGACTCCGTTGCGGCCAATCAAACAGACCATTTCGCCCTGAGGAACGGTCAAATCCACATTGCGCAAGATGTGGCTTTCCCCGTAATAGACATTTAAGCCCGACATCTGAAGCATGAGGGGGGCCGATGTAGACGCATTGTCGGTAGCAACTGCGGAATTAGTCAGGCTCATGAGGGGTGGGAGGTATGAGTTTTGAGTGTTGAGGGATGAATGGAGTGAGGGTAGATTCAGTTCATTTCGGCATTAACAGGTTCTAGAAGTTCGCCGATGTTTGCCAAACTGACGTCTTCGTCATGATCAATTTCTTGACCCAGGTACACTTCAATCACTCGGGGATCGCTTTGCACGTCATCAAAGTTGCCTTCGCACAGCACAGAACCCTGGTGCAGTACAGTAACTTGCCCCTGGGCAATCTGGCGCACAAATTCCATGTCGTGCTCAATTACAATCACGGAGTGGCTTTCGGCCAAAGAAAGCAAGAGTTCTCCGGTACGTTCCGTTTCTTCATCCGTCAGGCCAGCCACGGGTTCATCTACCAGCAGCAGGTCAGGCGCTTGAGCGACCAACATGCCAATTTCTAGCCACTGCTTTTCGCCATGAGACAGCAAATTTGCTTTCATGTCAGCTTTGTGGGGCAGGCCAATCGTTTCGAGCAACCCCGACACTGTGCGCCGTTCCGCTGGAGGCGTTTTAACAAACAGGGTAGAAAATACACCTTTGTTGCGATTGCACGCCAGCTCCAAATTTTCACGCGGGGTCAGGTTCAAGTACACGCGAGGGGTTTGAAACTTGCGCCCCACACCCATCTGCGCAATCTGGTGTTCCGAATAGGGGCGCAGGTTGCGGCCTTTGAAGAACACTTTGCCTTCAGTTGGTTTAGTCTTACCCGTAATGATATCCAAAAAGGTGGTTTTACCTGCCCCATTTGGCCCAATGATGACCCGCAGTTCCCCGGCATCTAAACTAAAGTTCAGATTGTTCAGCGCTTTGAAGCCATCAAAGCTAACCGTCAGATTTTCGATCGTCAATATTTTTTCGTTCATACTGAGCTTCTGGATCCTCTTCTAAGCTTGGGTAGGTAGACAGTTGTTTGGAGCGTCCGGTCAAGTTGCGGAGCCATTCGACGCCCTGCGTGCGGATCAGACCCACGATGCCATCGGGGAGGAACATCACCACTCCTAGGAATAAGCCGCCTAGGAAAAATAGCCAAAAATCGGGGAACTTCTCGCTCAGCAGGCTTTTGCCAAAGTTGACGACTAGCGCCCCTAAGACTGCTCCCACCAGCGTGGCTCGACCGCCAACCGCCACCCAAATCACCATCTCAATCGAGAAAGCAATGTCCATTGCTTTGGGCGAAATAATGCCCGATTGCAGCGTAAACATTGCGCCGGCTAGACCCGCCAAGGCACCGGAAATGGCAAACACCAGCACTT
>CASBQJ010000596.1 GCA_949127705.1 Synechococcales cyanobacterium PMM_0085 | reverse complement strand
TAAAAGATATAAAGTATTCAGCGCCTACTCAGCATCCAGGCAATTCAGGCGTGAGCCAAAAGCAATTCAGGCGGGAGCCAAAAACTCTGATGCCAACATTTAACATGATTTGCTTGAACAGTACGCGTTAAGTTCTGCGACCCTGAGGCAAATTTTGCTTTACCTTAACCGCTTCACCTTCTGGCTTCAACTTACCTCTCCAGCCTATCTCTAAATCCTTCGATCGCGCTTTAGCTCTAAAGTCTGAAATTATGCACACTCCAAGTCAGCAGACTGTTGCCAATTCGCTAGTAGTCTGAGGCGTAAATCTGCCTACCGTTCGTAGTGTAGGCTTCCAGCCTGCGCGGGCAAGATGCCCGCCCTACGGTAGCTAAACTTGTGCCGTCTTCTACTAGCTCGATGCACTAAAACGCTCATGGGCTTTAGTCTTGGGGAGTGTCAAATTTTTTGACGTCGTGATTCGATAGCAGCCAATCCGAGATAGTCTAGATTGGGGCATGATTGGGGCACTGACTCCACCCACCCACCCATTTACGTTCGTGATCACCTCAACCACGTTGATCTATGGCAACTTTTCCTTCTCCTGAAGCCACCTCTGAAGCGACTGCTAAGGCACCCATGTCTGTTTCGGCTCCCCCTGCCGATTCGCGCCAGCGGGTGAGTACGTTTTTGAAAGGTCTTCAGGATCAAATCTGCCAGACGTTAGAAGGAGTAGATGGCGAAAAGCAGTTCCAGCAAGATAGCTGGGAGCGAGAAGAAGGCGGTGGCGGGCGATCGCGTGTGCTCAAGTCGGGCAAGGTGTTTGAGCAAGGTGGCGTTAACTTTTCAGAAGTGTGGGGCAAAGATTTGCCGCCATCGGTATTGGTGCAGCGGCCCGAAGCGGCAGGGCACGGCTTCTACGCGACAGGCACCTCCATGGTCTTGCACCCCCAAAATCCTTACATTCCCACCGTCCATTTAAACTACCGCTACTTTGAGGCCGGCCCTGTGTGGTGGTTTGGTGGCGGGATTGACCTGACTCCTTACTACCCGTTTCACGCAGATGCGGCTCATTTTCACCAGACGCTGAAGCAAGCGTGCGATCGCCACCATCCTGACTATTACCCGACCTTCAAGCGGTGGTGCGACGAATACTTTTACCTCAAGCACCGCCAAGAATCTCGCGGTGTAGGCGGCATCTTTTTTGATTACCAAGATGGCCGAGGCAAACTTTACCGAGGCCCCGACGCGCAGGGACCCGCCGCTACCTATAGCGACTCCGTTGGCGCAATCGAACCCCAAAGCTGGGAGCAGATCTTTGAATTCGTCCAAGGGTGTGGCAATGCCTTTTTGCCCGCCTATGTGCCGATTGTAGAGCGCCGAAAAGATACAGAGTGGGGCGATCGCCAGCGCGATTTTCAGCTCTATCGCCGAGGTCGCTACGTCGAGTTCAACCTCATCTACGATCGAGGCACCATTTTTGGCCTCCAAACCAACGGCCGTACAGAATCAATTCTGATGTCGTTGCCCCCCCTGGTGCGCTGGGAATATTGCTTTAGCCCAGAACCCAACACGCCTGAAGTAGAACTCTACGATGTGTTCCTTAAGCCTCAAGATTGGGCAAATTGGAGTAGATAGGATCCGGACTAAATTGAATGGTTTGGGTAATAGCGGTTAAGCTAGGCTTGACTTAATCGCTATTATTCGTTAGCGTGCCCGCAATCCTAACTGTTCTAAAGCGAAGGGAGAATTCATCCGGCTCTATGGAACAACGCACACACACCACACACGACGGTAAGACGGTGATTATTCTGGTTCCAACCGGACGGTTAGACATTACAACAGCGTGGCAGTTTCGCTTAAAATTGCAGGAATGTATTTCTCGGCTCAGTTCGCACCTTGTGGTGAATTTGGGTCAGGTTAATTTTATTGACAGCTCGGGTTTAACCTCCTTAGTGGCTGGAATGCGAGACGCCGACAAGGTCAAAGGCAGCTTTCGGATTTGTAACGTTCATCCAGAAGCCAAGCTAGTATTTGAAGTTACCATGATGGACTCGGTGTTTGAAATTTTTGATACCGAGGCAGAAGCCCTAGGAGAAGATCCGCAGGCCGCCGCACCTGAACCAGTGCCCCATGCTGCCGATGGAGCGACTGCCGATGGAGAAAGCATGGCGGGTAGGATTGTCAATTAGGGCAAGCGCTGCACAGCCACCCAATACTCTTTTACCCGTCGGCTCCAGTCCTGTGGGATAATAAAATTACAATAAATGTAAGAATTTCCTGTGAGTGACGTTCGAACTGTTTCAGATACAAAGCGAGCGTTTTACGCCGCGCACACTCGTCCGATCAACTCTATCTATCGTCGGGTGGTAGAAGAGTTGATGGTAGAAACCCATCTGCTGTCGGTCAATGTGGACTTTCGCTATGATCCGATTTACGCGTTGGGGGTTGTGACTACCTTCGATCGCTTCATGCAGGGCTATCGTCCCGACCAAGATAAGCCGTCGATTTTTAACAGCCTATGTCAGGCTGTGGGTGGCAATCCGCAAACCTATCGCCACGAGGCCGAGACGCTTCAGTCAGAGGCGGCACAGCTCTCAGTAGAGGAGGTGTTGGCGAAGCTCAACGATCCGTCTAGCGAATCGACCTCAGCCTTAATCGGGAAATTGCGGGACATCGCCGCAAATGCCAGCTTTAAGTACAGCAGACTGTTTGCGATTGGGCTGTACACCTTACTAGAGCAAACGGACGCTGAGGCTCTAAAGGACGAAAAACAGCTCAACCAGGTTCTAGAGCCGCTTTGTCAGGCGCTGAAGCTGTCTTTTGACAAGGTGCAAAAAGATCTGGAGCTGTACCGTGGCAACCTAGAGAAAATGGTGCAAGCCCAGGCTGTGATGGAAGATATTTTGCAGGCCGATCGCAAAAAGAAGGAAGATCGAGCCAAGGCAAAAGATGCGATCGCCACACCGCCTAGCCCACCCTCAGAAACACCGACTTAGAGACCTAGACTAATATTGCTGTAGGGACATGGCACTGCCATGCCCCCGCGACAGGTAATCCTACCTAGGGTAATTCATGTACCTTGAGGAGTTGATGCATAGGCCGACGTTGCCTCCCAGGCGGCAGCGGCAGGCTTGGAC
>CASBQJ010000595.1 GCA_949127705.1 Synechococcales cyanobacterium PMM_0085 | reverse complement strand
CCATCACCTAGCCCGTCTCCATCACCTAGCCCGTCGCCATCACCTAGCCCGTCCCCTAGTCCTTCTCCATCGCCTAGTCCCAGCCCTAGCCCATCCCCAGATCCGGCTTCAGTTCCAGAACCCTCCACCCTCGTGGGTCTACTGACTCTCGTAGGCTTAACCGCGAAGGTTATCGGCAAACGTAAGAGCGATCGCCCATAGCTTCAAATTCTGACTGTGAGGTTACAAGGGTGCCATTCAGGGTCGCGATCGCCACATTCAAAAGAATCGAGGTAAATCTACTGACCAATTGCCAACACACGATGTTGAAATTTTTGTTACAGCTTTAGTGATAATCTAAGAGGTGGCAATTTTACATTACGTAAAAACTGCCACATAGTCCTTCGAAAAGCTGATCAGACGATAGGCGTAAGCATGGTCACCACAGCAGAGAAAACAAACATCGGCTTCATCACTCAGATCATTGGTCCTGTTGTAGATGTCAGATTTCCGGGCGGCAAGCTCCCTCAAATTTACAACGCAATCACGATCACGGGCACAAACCCCGCTGGGCAAGACATCTCCGTAACGTGCGAAGTCCAACTACTTTTGGGCGATAACCAAATTCGTGCCGTTTCCATGAGCACCACCGACGGCTTAGTGCGGGGCATGGAAGTTGTAGACACGGGCGCACCCATTAGCGTACCCGTTGGCAATGTGACCCTAGGGCGGATTTTTAACGTCTTGGGAGAACCCGTAGACGAAAGAGGTCCGGTAGATATGACCGATACCCTACCGATTCACCGCTCTGCTCCTAAACTGACCGAGTTGGAAACAACGCCTTCAGTATTTGAGACTGGAATTAAAGTGGTTGACCTGCTAACTCCTTACCGTCGCGGCGGCAAGATTGGGTTATTTGGGGGTGCTGGTGTAGGCAAGACCGTGATCATGATGGAGTTGATCAACAATATTGCGACCCAGCACGGCGGCGTATCCGTATTTGGCGGTGTCGGCGAACGCACCCGTGAAGGGAATGACCTTTACAACGAAATGATTGAGTCGGGTGTTATCGACCAAGAAACACCCGCCAACTCCAAGATTGCCTTGGTTTATGGGCAGATGAACGAGCCCCCCGGAGCACGGATGCGCGTGGGCCTTTCAGCGTTGACGATGGCGGAATATTTCCGTGACGTGAACAAGCAAGACGTGTTGCTGTTCATCGACAACATCTTCCGGTTTGTGCAAGCCGGTTCTGAAGTGTCTGCTCTGCTAGGACGGATGCCGTCTGCGGTGGGATATCAGCCGACTTTGGGTACAGACGTGGGCGAACTGCAAGAGCGCATTACATCCACCCGTGAAGGATCTATCACCTCCATTCAGGCTGTGTATGTGCCCGCAGATGACTTTACTGACCCAGCTCCGGCAACCACGTTTGCCCACTTAGACGGGACAACGGTACTTTCTCGCGGTTTGGCGGCTCAAGGGATTTACCCTGCGGTAGATCCACTGGATTCGGCCTCGACCATGCTGCAGCCTGACATTGTGGGTGAAGATCACTACGGCACCGCTCGGGCTGTACAGTCTACCCTGCAACGATACAAGGAACTTCAGGACATCATCGCCATTTTGGGTCTAGATGAACTGTCAGAAGACGATCGCCTAACCGTTGCTCGTGCTCGCAAAATTCAGCGTTTCTTGTCGCAGCCTTTCTTCGTTGCAGAAGTGTTTACCGGTTCTCCTGGTAAATATGTAACGCTGGAAAAAACCATTCAGGGCTTCAAGAAAATTCTGGCTGGTGAGCTAGATGCACTGCCAGAGCAAGCGTTTTACTTGGTGGGCGACATTGATGAAGCGATCGCCAAAGCCGAGAAAATGAAGTCTGAAGGTAAGTAGATAGGTAGAGATTGGGGATTAGGGATTGGGAGCAGAGCGCCTCAACCCTAGTCCCTATTCTTTAGTTTTAGAACCCTAACTCTCAACCATTACGTTATGTCACTAACTGTTCGCGTCACCGCTCCCGACAAAACTGTTTGGGATTCACCCGCAGAAGAGGTGATTCTTCCCAGTACCACGGGACAATTAGGAATTCTGACAGGTCACGCCCCTTTGCTGACAGCCCTAGATACTGGCGTCATGCGGGTTCGGACTGGAAAAGATTGGGTATCGATCGCCCTGATGGGTGGGTTTGCCGAAGTAGACAAAGATGAAGTCACGATTTTGGTCAACGCAGCCGAGCGCGGCGATGCAATTGATCGAGAAGCCGCTCGTGTTGCCTTTACTGAAGCTGAAGCCAAAATGAACCAGGCTAAAGGCGGTGGAGCAACGCAGGAGCAGATTCGGGCAACCCAAAATTACAAACGCGCCCGCGCTCGATTTCAGGCCGCTGGTGGCATGTCTTAAAAATGCTGCGCTGATGGCGTTGGCGAAGGTTTTAATAAAACTGGGTTGTAGGCAATGTCTACAACCCAATTTTTATTGAGAAATTTAGCTCTAGAGACAATCCTAGAGCTAATAAACCTTAGAACTCAGGCGCTACCCGTGAAGGAGATCTCCGGAAACTTGACCTGTGCGTCAGACATCGATTTCCGTTTGCCTTCTTCTTGCCAGTAGTTAATCACCTCAGTTGCCTTGTTTAGCAGCTCAACCCGGTCTGCTTCTGCAATCCAGTGCTTGGCTTCTAGTTCGGTCTTGAGCTGCTCCCAAGCATCATTTCGGGGCCAAAAGAAATAGGAAGTGAGGGGACTTGTTCCCTTGCCCACCACTTGGTCTACGGCCAATGCCACATCTTTCTCTAGCCACAGAACTTTTAAAATGAACCTTGACAATTCTACCTCCAGGACAGCGCTCGGCTGCCTTTCCTAATGCTACAACCCTCTATGGTAGAGTACAGCTTGTCGAGATGGGCATGTTTGACCTGAAGATCTGGATAAATGCCTAGAAATGAGGAAGTATTTGTGGGAATTCAACCGCTAGAGCCGCAGGCGATCGCCATCCTTGTGTTTGACATTGACGGCGTTGTGCGAGACGTAGGCAGCTCCTACCGCCGCGCCTTGGCCGATACCGTCGAGCAGTTCACTGGCGCGGCCTATCGACCCTCTCAGGCCGATATTGACCAGCTAAAGACCGAAGGGGGGTGGAACAACGATTGGGAAGCCTCTGAAGAAATGGTGTATCGCTATTTTGAGACTCAGGGGCGATCGCGCACCGAGCTAGACCTCAGCTACGCCGACCTGGTGGATTTTTTTCAGCGGCGCTATCGTGGCTCTGATTTGGATCATCCCGATCGCTGGGACGGCTACATTTGCCAGGAACCGCTGCTGCTGGAACCGCTCTACCTAGAACAATTAACCCAAGCGGGGATGCCATGGGGGTTCTTTAGCGGTGCCACCCGTGGCTCTGCTGCCTATGTGCTAGAGCGGCGGCTGGGGCTGACTGCGCCCGTGCTGGTAGCCATGGAAGATGCGCCAGGGAAACCTAACCCCACGGGCTTGCTAGATGCCGTGCAGCAGTTAACCGTTCAACACCGTCTGCCGGCCTCTTTGCCGGTGGTGTATGTGGGCGACACGGTAGCAGATATGCAGACCGTGCAGCAGGCCAGCCAGCCAGACGAGACGCGTACCTGGATTGGCGTGGGGATTTTACCGCCCCATGCGCAAACGCCCCTGGAGTATGCGATCGCCTACTCTGACACCCTCAAACAGGCTGGTGCGGTAGAGGTGCTGAAAAACGTCCAGGAATTAACCCCTGAGACTGTGCGCCGCCTTGTAGAAGCGGGCGCGGCCTAGAAATTAGCCCTAGTGGTCTGAGGCATAAATCTGCCTACCGTTCGTAGTGCAGGCTTCCAGCCTGCGCGGGCAAGATGCCCGCACTACGGTAGCTAAACTTGCGCCGTCTTCTCCTAGGTCGCTTAAACCAATTCAAATACTGCCATCGCAGCTGCTTTCCCCTTCAGGGTCAAGTTCCCAATGGCTTGACAGGTAAAGTGAGGGGCGATCGCCTGCTGCACGTCCTCAGACAGCAAGATTTGATTGGGAGCCGCCCGACTCATCAGCCGCGCCGCCGTAT
>CASBQJ010000594.1 GCA_949127705.1 Synechococcales cyanobacterium PMM_0085 | reverse complement strand
GGACAGGCCAAAACGGCCTGGGCAGTTCGTCAGCATATTCGAGAAATTGACCCGACGAACCTTTCAAACTTGGTGGTGGGGCTACAGCTATCAATTGAACTGGAACAGTTTGATGGCGCTGAGTTAAAAGAATCTGGCCTAATTGAGCAAGTGGAGACCGCGCCGCTAGACGAAGACGACGCTAAACACTTGGAAGCGTTGATTCACCAATTGCTAGACGTGGCGCTAGAAGATCCGGCTGTAGCAGATTTGGTCACTGCGTTTGTATCCCACACCGTAGCTCCGCTTCAGTGGATCGATCCTCTATTAGCAAGCGCCAAACGCCTCTCGAATACGCTATTCAATTATCCCTTAGCGGTTCGTTACGCAGAACTGTGCTTGGCGATCGACAGCCATGACTCGGAAACGCTGCTGCGGCTGGCTGGCTATTACCAAGATTTAGAAAGGTACGACGAAGGGTTAGTTCTGATAGATCAGTATTTGGTGGAGTGTCAGACTATTGTACAGCGAGTGTTTGGAACTGCCGTGCGGGTAAGGGGGCTAATGGTTCGGGGTGGATACTGGCAGGAGGCGATCGCCACGCTTGATCGGCTAACGGCACTCCTGCAAACCCTGCTGAGGGAGTATCAAATTACAGGTGATACGTTTTTAGACGCGTCGGCCATTTGCACGCCGCTGTTTTTCTATCCCTATATTTCTGACCGAGCCAGGGAAACGCGATCGCTACAAAACCAGGTGGCCAGCCTCTATCAAGCTGACCTGCACGCGTTTGTCGAAAAAAATGTAGACGACTATCGCCCGTATCCCCAAGCTACTCTGGTGCGATCGCCCCAGCGCCAAAAAATCCGCATCGGCTACCTGTCTCGCTGTATGCGGATGCATTCGGTGGGCTGGCTAAGTCGCTGGCTGTTCCACCATTACGATCGCGATCGCTTTGAAGTACACGCCTTGTTTAATCAACAGGTCCGCGTCGATGGGTTCACCCGGCAATGGTTTGCCGACAAGGCTACCAGCGCCTACTGCATTGAGGGAGATATTCTGGGGATTGCCAAAAGCGTTCGAGAAGCAGAAATTGATATTTTGGTCGATTTAGACAGCATTACCTCTGACCTGACCTGTGGGGTGATGGCGCTCAAACCCGCACCCGTGCAGGTGACCTGGCTGGGGCTAGATGCCACGGGGCTGCCTGCAATCGACTACTTTATTGCCGATCCCTATGTCTTACCCGACGATGCTGAAGACTATTATGCAGAAACCATCTGGCGACTGCCGCAGACCTACATTGCGGTAGATGGGTTTGAGGTGGGAACCCCGACGCTGCGCCGCGACCAGTTAAATATTCCAACTGATGCAGTGATTTACTTTAGCGCCCAAATTTCCTGTAAGCGCAACCCCGATACCATCCGACAGCAAATGCAAATTCTGCGGCAGGTGCCCAACAGCTACTTTTTAGTCAAAGGGATAGGGGATGCGAAAGCGATTCAGTCGCTGTTTACGCAACTGGCAGAAGAGGAAGGGGTGGGGGGCGATCGCCTGCGGTTTTTGCCACGTGATGACAACGAGCTAACCCATCGCGCCAACTTGGGCATTGCAGACGTGGTGCTCGATACCTTTCCCTACAACGGTGCCACTACCACGTTAGAAACGCTGTGGATGGGCATTCCCCTGGTGACTCGCGTGGGGCAGCAGTTTGCCAGCCGCAATAGCTACACCATGATGCGCAACGTGGGCATTAGCGAAGGCATTGCTCACACCGCCGAAGAGTATGTAGCCTGGGGCGTGCGGCTAGGAGAGGATGCCACCCTGCGTCAACAGATTCATTGGAAATTATTGCGATCGCGCCAAACGTCACCGCTGTGGAATGCCCGTCAGTTTACGCGTGAGATGGAGCGGGCGTATGAGGGGATGTGGGAAAGGATGTAGCTTGCTTCTGCGCAGCAGTAGGATGAGGGATGAAGGGTTGGCGCG
Source organism: Synechococcales cyanobacterium PMM_0085 (assembly GCA_949127705.1). Lineage (GTDB taxonomy): Bacteria > Cyanobacteriota > Cyanobacteriia > Elainellales > Elainellaceae > CASBQJ01. The sequence goes on along the minus strand of CASBQJ010000594.1, from coordinate 1,491 downwards.
TTGGCGTGATACATTTTTTACTATAGACAAGCCTGAACATCCACATCAAATTGTGAATCGGCGCGTCAAAGCGATGGATAAGGAACGGGGACGATGAAAAAGCTTCTCAAAGGGCTGCGGCGGTTTAAGTCAGAATATTTTTGTAGCAATCAAGACCTGTTTGAGCAGCTTGCCCGAGGACAGCAGCCCCGCGTTTTGTTTATTACCTGTTCTGACTCGCGGGTAGATCCAGCGATGATTACCCAGGCTAAGCTGGGGGAGATTTTTGTCATCCGCAATGCGGGTAATCTGATTCCGCCGTTTGGGGCAACCAATGGCGGGGAGGGTGCAAGCATAGAATATGCGGTGCAGGCGCTGGGGATTCGGCAGATTATTGTCTGTGGACATTCGCACTGTGGCGCTATGAAGGGGCTGCTGAAGCTGGAAGAATTGCGCGAAGAGTTGCCGCTGGTCTATGAGTGGCTGCAACATGCTGAGGCTACCCGCCGCTTGATTAAGGAGCACTATAGCGATCGCACGGGTGAGGAACTGCTCGACATTACGATTGCTGAAAACGTGCTGACTCAAATCGAAAATCTTCGGACATATCCGATCATCCGTGCCAAGCTCTACGAAGACGAACTGAAAATCTATGGCTGGATCTACGACATCGACACCTCTGAAATGATGGGTTACGATGCCGAAGAACATGCCTACGTGCTGCCTCAAAGCCAGCTAGCACCCGAAGAACTCGATGAGGAGCTGCTGCTGGCGGCTTCGGGGTGCGCCCTGCCTGCCTATCCCGCTAGCACTAACAGCAACGACAATGGGTCGGCTCTGGCTCCCTCTACTACCCCCACTCCTGCCACCGTCACAGTCGAGGTGCAGGTTCCGGCCAGTCAGCGGTTCCCGCACACCCGCCTTTCTCCAGAACAGGCAGAGCGGATTTATCGGGGTAGCAAAAAATAAGGATGAAGGGGTAGGGACATAGCACTGCTATGTCCTTCCAGGTGCATCAATTTTGCAGGTTATTTAATTCGCGATTCTTAGGTAGCAAAAATTGCCGTGTCGTCTCGAAAGGCTTTGAACTCTAGCGCATTGCCGCTGGGGTCGAGGAAGAACATCGTGGCCTGTTCGCCAATTTCTCCTTGAAATCGAATGTAGGGAGGAATCACAAAGGCCACCTCGTGCGCTGTCAGGTGATCGGCTAGGGCTTGCCAGTCGTTCATCTCCAAAATGACGCCCCAGTGCTGCACTGGAACGGATTTGCCGTCTACCAAATTTGCCGCCGTTTGCGGCAATTCGGTGGGGGCTAGGTGAGCGGTAATTTGATGGCCAAATAGGTTGAAGTCAATCCATTTGTCGGCTGTTCTGCCGACTGTGCAGCCCAGCAGGGTTTCGTAAAATTGGCGGGTTGCAGCTAAATCTGTCACGGGAAAGGCAACGTGGAATGGTCTCACCATAGGTTCCGCAAGTCTCATAGATTGGGCTAAAGTCCAATCGCGACTATAG
>CASBQJ010000593.1 GCA_949127705.1 Synechococcales cyanobacterium PMM_0085 | reverse complement strand
GCTGGCCTACGGCATCACGCCTAGCGATCGCACGGCGCTGCAACCGATTCAAATCCTAGGCATTTTAGTCGTCACGCTGGGCGTGTTGGGCCTAAGTTTTGAACGGATGCGGCTGCAAAAAAAAGCGGTCAAATCGTAATTGGATCAACTCTAAAAAGCGGGTGGAATGTCTGGCATTCCACCCGCTTTTTATGGCTTTAGCGACCTCTATGGCTTTAATAACAGGCGATCGCTGCCGATTGGACGGAGAGGGAGGGATTCGAACCCTCGTTAAAGTTACCCCTAAACAGCATTTCCAGTGCTGCGCCTTCAACCACTCGGCCACCTCTCCAGAGCGTTCTGCGGCTCAGAAATCTTAGCCACAGAATTTGTATATTAGCAGACTACGGAGAGACATGGGGAAGGTTTTTGCGCCCAGAGAACGAGTCAAGAACCAGAGGTTAAGATGAAAGGGGAAACCGATTGGTAGTCTGAGGCGTAAATCTGCCTACCGTTCGTAGTGCAGGCTTCCAGCCTGCGCGGGCAAGGTGCCCGCCCTACGGTAGCTAAACTTGCGCCGTCTTCTACTAGCGGATTCCGGCTCTGCCCGATTCTCTGATTTTTATCCCCTCACACTTAAGTTTTTTAGCAATGGCGCGATCGCACACTGTTTTAATTCACAACCGTCAAACCGGAACCTGCCACACCGTGGAGGTACCCGCAGATCGCTACGTGCTCCATACAGCCGAAGACCAGGACGTGACGCTGCCCTTTTCTTGCCGCAACGGAGCCTGTACCGCCTGCGCTGTGCGGGTGCTGTCTGGAGAAATTTACCAGCCCGAAGCGATGGGTCTGTCGCCACAGCTACGCGCTAAAGGCTACGCATTGCTTTGCGTTAGCTATGCGCTGAGCGACCTGGAAGTGGAAACCCAGGACGAAGACGAAGTGTATGAACTGCAATTTGGTCAATATTTTGGCAAAGGCAAGGTGCGCCGTGGCCTGCCCCTAGAGGAGGAATAACCGCCGCTGTGGTTAAAGCTGCAATGCCTCAAGCTTTCCGGCGGAAACGGGAACAATTGAGTGTTGTAGAACCACGGGCAGGCAAAGATGAAACAACTAGGGCAGTGGATCGTGGGGCTATGGCTGCTGCTGATTCTGTGGGGCTGCCAACCTGCGCCAACGCCACAAGGCGATCGCGTCCGCATTACCAAAGCTGTGAGCGGCATGATGTTGGAGGTGTTGCCGTCAGGGCAACAGACCCAAACTGAACGCGTCCGGCTGATTGGGATGACAGCACCCGCGTTTGGCCAAAACCCTTGGGATCAACAGGCTCAAACGTATCTCCAGACCCTCACCCTGGGTAAAACCGTTCTCCTGGAACCCGATGTAGAGGTCGTGTTCCGACCCAAGCAAGGCTCATCCCAAAAACTGGCCTACGTTTGGCTAGACGGCACCTTGCTGAACGAGAAAATGATTGCCGAGGGCTATGTCTTGGCCGGATCGCGATCGCCCAACCTCAAATACGACCAACGCCTCACCCGCGCCCAAGAAAGCGCCCGCCTGCGCGGCATCGGCATTTGGAACCCGAACCAACCGATGCGAAAAACGCCGGGAGAGTTTAGGAAGGATGAGGGATGAGGGATGAGGATTTTAATATCCAGTTTGATTTCTACTATTTTTGGTAGGGGCATGGCACTGCCATGCCCTCACCAGAATGATGTGGTAGGGGCATGGCACTGCCATGCCCTCACCAGAATGATGCCCTCCCCGGAATCCAACTGGCTCACAATCTATCTAAACCGACATTACCGTTTGTGCTCAGAAATACCTTGACCGCCCTGTAGGATAAGAGATGGATTTTCTAGTTTGATCCGTTTACCCCCCACCTGCCCTGATGCCACAACTGCAATCTTTTCTTGACATCGCTACCGAAGCGGCGCTGGCCGCAGGAGCGGTGCTGCAACGCTATTGGGGCAAGTTAGAAGATGTTCAAGAGAAAGGGCGACCGGGCGATTTGGTCACAGAGGCGGATAAAGCCTCCGAGGCCGTGGTGTTGCAAATTCTAGAGCGGCATTTTCCAAACCATGCCGTGTTAGCCGAAGAATCCGGGCAGATTGGCGATCGCAGCAATCCATTTTTGTGGGCGATCGATCCCCTAGATGGCACCACCAACTATGCCCATCAATATCCCTTCTATGCCGTTTCAATTGGGCTGCTAATTGAAGGCGTGCCCCAAGTTGGCGTGGTGTATGACCCATTTCGACAAGAGCTATTCCGCGCGGCCAAAGGGTTAGGAGCCACCCGTAACCGAACTCCCATCCAGGTGTCTGGCACTGCTACTTTAGCCAAAAGCCTACTGGTCACAGGTTTTGCCTACGATCGCCGTGAAACCCCCGACACCAACTACGCTGAGTTTTGCCATCTCACCCACATCACCCAAGGCGTGCGCCGGAGTGGGTCTGCCGCCATCGACCTGGCCTACACGGCCTGTGGGCGGCTAGATGGCTATTGGGAACGAGGCTTATCGCCGTGGGATTTGGCCGCAGGCATAGTGTTAGTAGAACAAGCGGGGGGCACGGTGACGGCCTATGACGGCGGTGCATTTAACCTCAGTACAGGCCGCATTTTAGCCACCAACGGCCAAATCCATCATGCCCTCAGCCACGAACTAGGTCAGATTCAACCTTTGGCGGAATTCACCCCAGCCAACCGCCCACAAGTCGATGAGGAGAAGTAGACTATAAAGAACTTAGACTAAGTTCAGTTGAGAAGCGCATGTCGTTTACGATACAGTCCGGGCTGTTTGGGTTAGACTTCACCGATCACCACGCGATCTTAGGAGTTCCGGTAGATGCCGAACCCAAAGATATGCGAAAAAAGTATCTCAAACTGGCTCAACGTCTTCATCCCGACAGTTGTACAAAATCGGGTGAAGAAGAACGCAAACGCGCCGAAGAATTTTTGTCGAAGCTGGTGAATCCATCGTACGAGAAGCTATCAAAAGAAAAAAATTACACAGAATATATCTTGCTTTTGAAGCTCAAAGGGCAACAGGCGCTGCGGCAGCAAGAAACTGTAGTGCTGAGTGGTGACGAAGCCCGCAAGCTAGCAGCAGTGCCAATGGGTGATATTGACACAGCCTATCGCAAAGCCGTCAAAGAATTGGCAGAACAACAGTACAGCCATCTAGAACGAGCACTCGTATTAACAGGGCGAATCAGCGAACTCAACCTGGTTTATCTGATGCGCAAAGCGGGTAAGGGCGAGTTCCCTACCGCTGTGTCGCAACGACCAACCAATGCAGCAACTGGCACCTCGTCGGGTAAAGAGGGAGCAGCGCCTCAGTCAATTCCCAAAACTCCTGCGACTCGTGAGGCGGTGCTCACGTCCTATTTGCGACGCGCCCAAGAGTTAGAAGCCCGCCAAAACTACCCAGGCGCAATCAAAGAACTAAGGGATGCGTTGCAAATTGCGCCCAAAAATGGCACCATTCATTGCCGGTTAGGGGCAGTATATTTGCAGTCAAACCAGTCTACGATGGCAAAAATCCATTTTCGTAAGGCGTTAGAACTTAATCCACAAGACGCGACGGCTCAAGAAGGGCTGCGGCGAGCAGACCCTGCGTCGGCCTCAACTGGGGCAGCTCAACCAGCGGGAGCCAAGGGTAAAATTGACCCAAACGCCGCTAAATCTAAAGCCGTTAAGCCCGATACTAAAGGGAAGCCCCAGTCGGGAGGGGGATTGTTTGGTTTATTTGGTGGTAAGAAAAAATAATGGTGTATCAACCCCCTGTGGGTGCCAAGGATCTATTTCCGCTGGATGTAGCTCAAAAGCGCTGGATTGAAGATCGGCTTCAGCAGGTATTCCACGGCTGGGGATACCACCGGATTATCACCTCTACACTAGAGCGTTTAGATACGCTGATGGCGGGGGGGGCAGTGCAGCGCTCTACCGTGCTGCAACTGCAAGATCGTGATGATGAAGCTCTGGGGCTGCGGCCTGAGTTGACGGCGTCGATTGCCCGAGCAGCAGCAACTCGGATGGCGGGTGTTACTTCCCCTCAGCGGTTTTACTACAACGCGAATGTGTTTCGGCGGGCAAATCGGGGCGACTTCAAACGCCAGCAAGAGTTTTACCAAGCAGGGGTGGAGCTGTTGGGTGCGGGTGGGGTAGGAGCCGATGCTGAGGTGCTACTGCTGCTGGCAGACTGTGTGACGAATCTAGGGCTAAGCGACTGGTTTTTGGTGTTGGGTGATGCGAGCCTAACGCGATCGCTCCTTTCTGCCTTCCCCGACAGCCAGCGAGAACCCGTAAGACGGGCGATCGCCCACCTCGACCGGATGCAGCTCGAAACCTTGCCCCTTAGCCCTGAACTTAAGGCGAGGGCGCTGTTTTTATTCGACTTGCGGGGTCGTCCAGAAGATGTTTTGCAGCAAGTGTCTAGCCTAGACTTGGATGCCACCCAACGTGCGACGGTCAACACCCTCAAAGCCCTCATTGAGCTACTGCAAACCAGCTTTACCCGCGAACATCAAGTTGCCCCGTCCCTCGTATTAGACCTCAGCCTGATTCAAACATTCGATTACTATACGGGTATTGTGTTTGAAGCCATTAGCAGTCATGCGTCTGGCCAGCGGATTTTGGCCCAGGGTGGGCGTTACGATCAGCTGCTAGGGCTATATCATCCGCAAGGAGTGACGAATCCCGGCATTGGCTTCACCTTCAATATTGAAGACCTGCATCAGGTGCTGTTGCCCACCGAACAGCTGCCGCAAGACACCCCGCCCAGCGATTGGTTAGTCGTCCCCACTACCGCCAGCGCCTATGCGGCGGCGTTTGCCTATGCCCAAACCATTCGAGATGCGACCCCCTCAATGCGGGTAGAAGT
>CASBQJ010000592.1 GCA_949127705.1 Synechococcales cyanobacterium PMM_0085 | reverse complement strand
GTGCTGTACTGTGCGGATCCCCAGATCGGCTATCTGCTGGCACCGAATCAGCAGGTGCGACGATTTGGCAATCACGTTTTGATTAACCAGTTTTCGATGCGCAGTGGGGCGATCGCGGCGGTGCGACCAGTAAACACGCTGCGGGTGCTGCTGTTGGGAGATTCTGTTGCCAATGGCGGCAGTTGGACAAACCAACCTGACATTATTTCTGAACAGCTGCAGCGACTGCTCCAGCCGTTGAACCCGCTGAGTGATCCACCCCTGCACAGCGCTTGGACTCAGGTAGAAGTGCTGAATGCATCGGCCTCGTCTTGGGGTCCTCGCAACCAATTGGCCTACTTGAAGCAGTTCGGCAGCTTTGAGGCGCAGGTGGTGATTTTGTTGATTAACACAGATGACCTGTTTGCAGCGGTGCCCACCTCTGCCCCAGTCGGGCGCGATCGCCATTACCCCAGTCGCCGCCCCCGTTGCGCTCTGACAGAGGCGCTGGGCTTAGTCTGCACGACATTGTATCCACCCCCGGCTGTCCCGACTCCCAAGCCAGAGCGCGATCCGGTGGGCGCTAATTTAGCAGCAATTGCCCAAATGGCGGCGATCGCCCAGCACGCTGGTGCCGGCTTCATTTTGGCCATGACCCCGCTACAGCGTGAGATCCTCCAGCCCCGCGATTATGAATTGCAGACCCGCCAACGCCTAGACCGATTTGTCCAGCAGCAGCAGATGCCGTACCTCGACTTTCTGCCGCTATTTCGCGACGCTGCCGCATCCGCTAGCCTATTTCGAGATCACATTCACCTCAGCCCCGACGGCACGCAATTAGTCAGTAGGGCATTGGCCGCCGCCGTTTGCAATGCGAGGCAACGGTCATCGTCATGAGGTTGTCAGAACCGCTCTATTTGGGCATCGATTTTGGTACCTCTGGCGCACGGGCGATCGCCATCGATCCCGATGGGCAACTGCAGGCGCAGGCCAGTGTTGCGTTTGGGGCAGATCCAACGGCTGGCCAGGAAGCCGCGTGGCAAACGACGTTATTTGAGCTGCTGGAGTCGCTGCCGTTGGCGGTGCGGCGGGCGGTTAGGGCGATCGCGATCAACGGTACCTCGTCTACTGTGATGCTCTGCGATGCCGCCGGACATTTTTTGAGCGAGCCGTTGGTTTATAGCGATGCGCGCGCAGGCAGCGTGTTGGCAGAGGTGAAGGCGATCGCCCCGCCGAACCACACCGTGCTCAGCGCCACGTCCAGTTTGGCTAAGCTATATTGGTGGAGCGCTCACCCGCCGTTAACGCCTGCTGGCCAACGTCCCTATTTGCTGCACCAGGCCGACTGGCTGGCTTTTTTATTGCATGGCCGGATGGGCATCAGCGACTACCACAATGCGCTGAAGCTGGGCTACGACGTGGGCACATTGCGCTACCCCGATTGGATGCAGCCAGTGTTTAGTGTGGCCATCCTGCCGCGAGTGCTAACACCGGGAATGGCGATCGCCCCCATTACCCCCCAAACCGCCACCCGCTTTGGTCTGCCTGCAACCTGCCTGGTGCGGGCGGGCACAACCGACAGCATCGCCGCCTTTTTGGCTAGCGGTGCCCATGCGCCTGGCGCAGCGGTGACGTCGCTGGGTTCGACGTTGGTGTTGAAATTGCTCAGCCAAACTCGGGTTGATTCGTCTCAGTACGGCATCTACAGCCATCGACTGGGAGATCGGTGGCTGGTCGGCGGCGCGTCAAATACGGGCGGTGCCGTCCTGCGACAGTTTTTTAGCGATGCCGAGTTAGAGAGCTTGAGTCAGCAGCTTCAGCCCGATCGCCCTAGCCCGCTCGACTACTACCCCCTGAACCAACCAGGAGAACGCTTTCCGATCAATGATCCCAGCCTGCAACCGCGACTGGAACCCCGTCCAGCTACCGCTGTCGAGTTTTTACACGGCCTGCTAGAGGCGATCGCCCGGATTGAAGCCCTTGGCTATCAGCGGTTGCAGGAACTTGGTGCCACACCCGTCACCCAGGTATATACAGCAGGCGGCGGTGCCAAAAATGCGGCCTGGACCCAGATCCGATCGCGCCACCTGCATGTTGCCGTCAGAGCCTCTCGCCAAACGGCAGCGGCCTATGGCAGTGCCCTGCTGGCGCGAGATGGGGCAATTGAATAATCCTCTAGAGAGATGTGAATTTATAGCACAACACGGATGCTGATAAGTGGTCATGCTGTGACTGTAATCGCTTTAGAGCCAATGACTTTAATCGCAAAACTACTCTATATTCACCCCAAAAACACCCTATGATTGCTAATTTGTCTGAGACAGGATGGGAAATTATTTACCATCGGGCGCATGCTTTGCTAGCGGCTCAAATTGGTGGACACTGGCGGCGTGCAGATGCTCCAGAACGTTTATACGAAACGCTTGCTGCCATTTCTCATCACGATGATTTGGAGCAGGAATGGGAAGGCAATGAATTGACCGAAGCAGGCGCACCGTTAGACTTTACGCTGAGCCATGGCTCTTCAGTTCAACCGTTAGCCACCCACATTGACAAGGCGCGCTATCGGGGGCGGTGGGTGACTCTATTGACGTCAAAACACACTTGCTTTCTCACTCAAGATCAAAAAGGCACATCCAAAGAATGGGATGATTTTTTGAGCGAACAAGTGCAGCTTCAAGCACAATGGGGCAAAGAACTAGGGATTAAACCCGCAGAGGCCGAACGAGCCTATCAGTTTATGGGGTGGTGCGATCGCTGTTCGTTAATCTTGGCGCAACAGCAAGTTCCCGACGCTGGGCGATCGATTGAAATCACGAGTGGCATTGACGGTCAGCGGTATGATTTGCGGCAGCTGCCAGACGATCGCTTAACGGTTGAGCCATGGCCGTTTGAAGAGGCTGAGTTTACGGTGAATGTAGAAGCGTGCTGCTTAACTGAAGTGAAGTATCCCGACAATCAAACCTTTGTCAAAGCCCTGAAAGCAGCGCCGATTAAGGTGCTGGAATGGACGTTTGTGAAACAGGGCTAATTTTACTGAATGTGGCAGCAGGGATCTGGTCTGGGTCAGTTGGTTGTGGGACGCCACATCGTCAATGGTGAGGGTTGGGCGATAGTTGAATTCAGCAACGCCCAAAACCTTAGCGCTGGTTGTTAGTTAATTCTCGTGCCTAATTCAGCGATCGCCACCACCAATTGATCGGGTTCGATCGGTTTGGTAATGTGTCTCTGAAAGCCCGCTGCGATCGCTTGTTGCCGATCAATTTCGCCAGCATAGGCAGTCAGGGCGATCGCTGGAACCTGACCTCCCTGCTCGGGGAACAAAGACCGCACCTGGCGCAGCAACGTATAGCCATCGATCTCTGGCATGCCAATATCACTCACCACGACATCGGGCTGAAATGACTCTAGGGCATTGAGAAATTCAGCGGCAGAGGCAACGGTCATGGCTTCGGCTCTAGCCTGAGCCAGTATTACTGCAAGCAGTTCGCGGCTGTCTGGCTCGTCGTCAATGATCAGCACCCGGATGCCGGTTAGATCTAGGTTTTGCGCTGGCAATGGGCTAGATTGATTTTCTGTGGAGTTGACGTTGAGCAGGGGTAGCTTGACCGTAAAGGTAGCGCCTTGCCCTTCTCCAGGGCTAGCAGCAGTGACGGTGCCGCCGTGGGCTTCAACCAATTGATAGACGATCGCCATGCCTAGCCCTAGCCCGCCGTGTTTGCGGGTCACCGAAGCATCTTCCTGGCGGAACGACTCAAAAATATGGGGCAGAAAGTCTGGATGGATGCCTCTGCCCGTGTCGGTGACAGTGATCTGTGCCTGGTGGTCGATTTGCTCTAGCCGAATGGTTACTCGTCCGCCGCTGGGCGTGAACTTGACCGCGTTGGTGAGCAAGTTCCAGACAATTTGCTGGAGCCGAACGGCATCTCCAGATACGGGTCTGATATCGGAAAGTACCGGATGAATCTGAATAGACTTGGCGATCGCGGCAGTTTGCACGGTGTCGATGGCAGCCTCAATTGCCCGCCGCAAATTGACGGGTGCCACGTTGAGCGTGAGTTTGCCGCGCAGCACGCGAGCCATATCGAGCAGGTCATCGATCAATTGACATTGGGCTTTGGCATTGCGCTCAATAATGAC
>CASBQJ010000591.1 GCA_949127705.1 Synechococcales cyanobacterium PMM_0085 | reverse complement strand
GGCATACCGGCACCCTGATGATTGGCGATGGTGAAGTGGATGAAATCGACAACTTATTTACTGGCAGCAATTTGTTTGAAACCAGTTTGACTGGGGGCTTTATTAAGGGCTATACCGCAACTGCCTTTTCCAAAGAAGTTACTGGGGTTTCTTACAATCCTGTCAATAAAGTCCTCTATCTTTCTGATGATGATAAGGCTCTGATCACTCAGATTAATCCTGGCGGTGATGGCAAGTACAATACCGCCGATGATATTGTGACATCGTTTAGCACCAAGCGTGCTGGCGAAAAGGCAGATTCCGAAGATGTTGCCTATTCGACGCGCACAGGCAATCTTTACGTTGCCGATGGGGCTGGATCCGATGTTTTAGTCTACAGCACCAGTGGAACACTGCTGCGCCGGTTTGACACCCTCAAACTGGGTCTCAAAGACCCTGAAGGAATTGTAGAAGATCCCACTACTGGCAACCTCTTGATAGTCGGGTTTCCAGCCGATCGCGTGTTTGAACTCACCAGCACTGGTCAGCTCGTCCGCACGATCGATATTTCAGCGGCTCGTGCTCTTAAGCCTGCGGGTCTGACCATTGGCCCCAGCAGTACAGGAGGTGGACGCAGTATTTATATCGTCGATCGCGGCCTTGACAACGACGATCACCCTACCGAGAACGACGGTAAGCTCTACGAATTTCGGTTTGATCTAGGATCGGTTCCCCCACCCGTAGATCCACCCGTAGACCCACCCATAGACCCACCTGTAGATTCAAAATCAGCGCTGTTTCTCAGCTTTGGTGATAGTTCTGGTCAAGTTGGCGGTGTTGCCTTCAATGATGAAGACATTCTGTCCTTCGATCCGACGAGCAAAACTTGGGCAACGTATTTTGACGGTTCAGATGTGGGATTGAGCAGTGATATCAAAGATTTCTACATTAATCAGGACGGCTCAATTTTGCTCACCATTGAAGCCGCCAGAACAATAGCAGGGGTAGGAAATATCACGGCATCAGACATTCTTAAGTTTACGCCGACCTCAACCGGTAGCACTACAAGCGGGACTTTCTCGCTGTACTTTGATGGCTCAGACGTGGGCTTAGACGGCTCAAGTGAGAAAATTGATGCATTTACAATCGCCCCAGATGGTCGCCTAGTGATTAGCACGACCTCATCGGTAGCAGTACCAGGTGTTTCAGGGGCAAAACAAGACCTGCTTGCGTTTAATGCCACTAGCCTGGGAGACAACACTGTCGGCACCTGGACCATGTATCTTGATGGGTCAGATGTAGGACTCGGTGATTCCTCAGAAAATATTGACAGCGTCTGGATCGATCTCAGTGGGAAGGTCTATCTCAGCACGAGCGGTGCATTTAGTGTGTCAGGGGTATCTGGGGGAGCTAGTGACATCTTCACCTTCAATCCGTCTTCGCTAGGAGCTAACACAGCAGGCACCTTTGGTTCCTACCTTAATGCAGCCAGTGTTGGAATCTCTGGCCTCAAAGTAGATGGTTTTACGCGAGCAATTTACTCCTAGGAGGGCACTAAGGCATTGACGTTTTGTAGAGGGATGTCAATGTAATGCCTCTCCAAACGCTTACTGGAATCAGTAAGAACGGGTCTTGTTGTCCACTTTCACCAACAGCCTGCGAGGGCGCGACTCTCTCGCCCTACAGGATGGGTCAATTTCATCGTAGACAATGGCACGCATCGGTTGACTGAATCAGGACGTTACCTACCTTAACTACTCATATACAGTACATCAAACCATATGTCTCACATTAGTTTCCATCAAACGCCTGTCAGAGCGGGACCGTTCCGCCATGACAGGATGGTTCAATCTCATTGCAGGCTACAACAGTGAATTTAGTCGGCTTAATAAGGGATGCTATCTGCCTTAACCACTCTTATAAGGTACATCGAAAAGAATGTCTCAAATCTCTGCCGAAGATAGCAACGTACGTCAATATTTTGCCCTAGATGATTTGTTTAAAGATCCCAGTGCACTCACGACTGGAGGGCAGTTGTCCCTTGCCAATATCCGTCAGTATCTGGTCAATCCCCGGGGAACTAGCCTTGACCTAAAGACTGGCGACCTTTATATCCTAGACTTGACCGCGACTGGAACGATGATCGTCAAGATTAAACCGGATGTTAGCGGTAGCTTCAATGCACCAACCGTTTTGCGCATTCCTTTGATCGGTAAAGCGGCTGTCCCAAATGGTTTAAGTTTCAACTCCGTAACCGGACAGTTTCGGATTTGGAGTAAATCTCAACCGATCGTCTATAACGCTACCGCGACTGGGGCGATCGTGTCGGCAACTCTCCCTTGGGAACTCCCCGTATCTCCGTGGGGCGGTGGCATAGCTGCTCCTCCTGCGCCCACAACCGGCCAGACTCCCATAAGTCAGCTCAAGCTGATCCAAAATACCCCCACCTTCCGCAACGGCATAGCCGCTCCTGACCCCAGTGGTATTGTCTATATCAACCACAACAATTCGCTGTTGATTAGCGATGCTGAAGTGGAGGAGATCCCTACCCTGTATGTGGGCAAGAACCTATATGGCACAAGTCTGGCGGGGAAATTGGAGTACGCCCTATCGACGACCAACAAGGCATCCGTGTTAACTGGTACAACACCAGGTATTGCCGGTTATTCAAATGAACCGGCTGGTATCAGCTATAACCCGGCGACCAGAGCGCTTTACATCAGCGACGATGATAACGATGACATCTTCCAGGTTAAGCCTGGGGCAGATGGTCTTTACAACACGCTT
>CASBQJ010000590.1 GCA_949127705.1 Synechococcales cyanobacterium PMM_0085 | reverse complement strand
TTGTAGACCCCAGCCAGTTTGATCCCCAAAGTAAATACTACGATCCCAAATCGCCCGCCGACAACCCCCGCTGGCGCACCGTTGGCGTCGAATTCGTTGAACAGTTTCCGACCCTTGTGACGTTAGACACCCTGCGACAAACCTTCACCCCCGACGACCTGCTAGTCGTGCGCCAAGGCAATCGTCTCTCGGTTCTGCCGGTTCCAGATGCCACTGCTACCAAAATTTTGCATTTGTCTAGGTAACTGGCTAAATGTAAGGCTGGTTACCCTCGTAGATTAAAGCATCCCACTGGCTTTAGTAATACTGGCTTTAGTAATAGCAGTCTCAAACTGCTTCTGTTGCAAAAACTCGGCATAGTTTTTCACTTCCTCTAGGGCATTGTCTGGCAATTCGTCCATGAGCGCGAGAAGTTGAGCCCGAACTCCAACGGTTTCACGGGCAGGTTTAACCAGCCGAAGCTGTTGAGGATAAACGGTTTCAACCCCGATAGTTTCCATAAAAGCATCTGGGGCATCGCGATCGCTCGGCACAAAATCTCCCCCGATATCTGCCCTAACCCACTCTCCAAAAAGCTCCACCATATAAGCTTCACCCTGCTTGAAGACTTCCACGATTGCCCCTGGGGTCCCTTCTGGCGCAGAGCCTCCGTCACTCAAAGGAATAGCTTCTTTAAGCTTGACCGAGTCGAAGAGTTGAAATTGGCTCATTTTTGCCTCCCAAATCGTTCTGGAACTGCGGTGACAAATCTAGCGACATCCTCTCCATTTAGCACAATCCACCCGGTTCTGACTCGCCAAGTCACTCCTGATGCCCCTTCAATTAATACCGTAGCCTGATACCGCTCTCCATAGTCGTTTGGTTCTCTGAATTCCAATAAATCAACAGTAACATTTGCCAGGATCGCCTCGCGAATTGCCTCTGGATTTTCAAATCCTAAGACTTTGTGCCAAAACTTTTGTTTATCGCCACCTGCGCCCGGAGCGGTGGAGTGGTTGAACAAATATTCTGCCTTCGCTAGTGAGAATTCCAGACGATCAATACTCATGATTCAGAATACTTATATTCTCCTTGACCCAGCGTTACCCCACGCCAGCAATGACTTGCCCAATTTCTTGAGGGGTTGCGCCTGTTGCCAACATTGCCCGAATTAAGAGTTCAATTGAGACTGAAGCATCGCCGTTTTCAGCTTTGGCAATTCGGGGTTGGCTAGAGCTAATTTTCGAGGCCAGTTCAGTTTGAGTCATCAGTTTCTGCCGACGTTCCTTCAAGTTTTGGCTGAGAGCCAGCTTGATCTCAACAAACATAGCCTCCTCGGCGGTTAGCTCCAAAAAATCTGAGACTGTGCCAACTTTCCAGCCTTTAGACGCCAAACGTACTCTCTTAGCTTGATCCATCATATTTTTTCTATTGGTCAGCGTTGTATTGACCCCAGCGCTTTTTGCACAGCTCAATCACGTTCTTTGGTGTTGTTCTTGTGGTTTTATTGAACACCTCAATACTTACGATCGCATCCTCATCAATTCGATAGATGATTCTCCAGGTTTTATTGGCCTCTCGAATCCGTAACTCATGCCAGTGAGTTCCTATACTTGGCATAGGGCGTGAATATGGCAATCCTAGAGATTCGCCTTCTTGTAGTTGCCTGAGTAGAACACCTGTTTCTATCCGTGCTGCTTGACTAAAAGGTGGGGTCTTTACCTCTCCTTTGAGCCAAACTAAAGGTTTAGTTCGCTGTTCCATGCCATAGTTATATCAGATCTGATATATTAGCCCGTCTCTTATTCCCCTCTCTTCCCTGTCCCTTTCCCCGTCTTCATCCATGTCTTCTCCTCCTATTCAGTGGTATCCCGGACACATCGCCAAGGCGGAGCGAAACCTGCTGGAACAACTGAAAAAGGTAGACGTAGTTCTAGAAGTGCGAGATGCGCGGATTCCACTAGCAACTCAGCATCCTCAGGTGCCGCAATGGATTGGCGGCAAAGATCGGGTGCTGGTGATGAATCGCGTCGATATGATCCCCACGGTTGTGCAGCAACGTTGGAAAGAGTGGTTTGTCGAGCACGACCAGCCTCCATACTTTACCAATGCTAATCATGGCAAGGGAATGGAGGTGGTGATGAAGGCCGCCCAGGCAGCGGGGGTGCAAATTAATCAACGGCGCAGCGATCGCGGCATGTTGCCCCGTCCAGTGCGGGCGGTCGTGATTGGCTTTCCCAATGTTGGCAAGTCGGCACTGATTAACCGGTTGCTGAATCGACGGGTGGTCGAAAGTGCCCGCCGAGCTGGGGTTACCCGCCAACTGCGCTGGGTACGGATTTCTGATCAGTTGGAATTGCTGGATGCCCCAGGCGTGCTGCCGTCGAAGCTGCGGGATCAAGCCGCCGCACTGAAACTAGCGATTTGTGACGATATTGGTGAAGCGGCATACGACAATCAGCGCGTGGCGTCGGCCTTTATCGATTTATGGCGACAGCTTCAAGATGAAGCTCCCGAAGCGTTAAGTGACGGGCTGCGATCGCGCTACGGCCTAGACCCCACCGATTTGACGGGTGAAAGTTATTTAGAAGTACTCGCCGCCAACCGCTACCGAGACGACCGCGAGCGGGCAGCCTGCCATATTTTGAACGATTTCCGTAAAGGATTATTGGGGGCGATCGCCCTTGAGGTGCCTCCTGTTATGGCTAAATAAATAGTTTTGTCCTCCATCTCAGCCCATATCACAAATCATTAATTTCATCTTCGAATGATTAACTTCATCTGTAGAAGTTTACGAATCCATTTATTTCAGATGGCAGAGTGTTATAGATAGTCATGGTGTAAAAGTGTTGGTTCAGGGTTGATTTAATCTCCAAGTCGTTTAGTAAATGACGATCCCTTGCAGCCGCTTTTCTCCCAACTAATTCATTGAATGAATGACAAAAATTTTCTGACCATATACTAATTCTGGGTTTAGGTCACACTCCGAGCCTCTATGGATTTCTCTATAGATTTACAGCGTCAGGTTTGCGGTGTCCCTTCTCTTTTGCGATCTTTTCGGGCACTTTTCTGGGGCGTTTTCTTCCATAATGTTGGCCGTCTTGGGACTTTCCATCATTCGTAAATGGGAACGTCTTCCTGGCCAGACGGTCTATTCCTAGGGTTCTAGTAGGGGTGTAGCGTTAGCAGTCTTTGATCTTGCCGCAGTGCCAGTTTCTTGATCCCCACGACTGATTTAATTGGCGGCTTCGTCAGTTCGTTGCTTTCTTCTTTGGATTCTTTTGCATGACCTTTTCTTCACAGTCTGATTTGGTAGCATCCCAGGAACTTGACCACTTGGCAACGCTTCTGGACTCTGCTCCGCTGCTTTTAGAACCCGATTCTAGCGTTGCTCAGCCTGATCCCCAACAATCGGCAACGGGCGTGTTTGTGACGGTTCATGGGCATTTCTATCAGCCCCCGCGCGAGAATCCTTACCTCAATGCGGTTGAACGCCAGTCCAGTGCTAGTCCTTTCCATGACTGGAACGAGCGCATTCATCACGAATGCTATCGCCCTAACGCGTTTGCCCGTGTGCTAAACGACCAAGGCAACCTGGTGGGGATCGTCAATAATTATGAGTATTTAAGCTTCAATATTGGCCCAACTCTGATGAGCTGGCTGGAACAATACGATCTCGAGGTGTATCAGCGGATTTTGGCAGCCGATCGCAAGAGCTGCGCTCGCCTCAATGGCCATGGGAATGCGATCGCCCAGGTGTATAACCACATCATTTTGCCGCTGGCCAATGAGCGCGACAAACGCACCCAAATCCGCTGGGGCAAGGCAGACTTCAAGTCTCGCTTTGGCCGCGATCCCGAAGGCATGTGGCTGGCTGAAACGGCCGTAGATTACGATACCGTCAAACTATTGGTAGAGGAAGGGATTCGCTTCATCATCTTGGCACCTTCTCAGGCGCAGCGCTGCCGCCCCATCGCAACTGCCGACACCCTCGATCCCCAATGGACGGAAGTTGGGGGTGGGCAGATTGACCCAGTACAACCCTACCGCTGCTATTTGAAGGGCGAGCACGTGCTAGGCGTTTGGGCTGAGGAACCCTCAACCCATGCGTCTGATCGGGCATCCTATCCCTACATCGACATCTTTTTCTACGATGGTCCCATTTCCCGCGATATGGGCTTCAATGATGTGTTGGGCAGCTCTCAGCACTTTGCTGCCCGCATTGAGCAAGCGGTACGGGGCGATCATCGGCGCTCTCAGCTAATTTCAGTCGCCACTGATGGCGAAACGTTTGGCCACCACAAGAGCGGCACTGAAAAGGCCCTGTCCTATGCGTTTACCGATGAATTTCCGCGTCATGGCTGGACGGTAACCAACTTCGCGCACTTCCTCAGCTTTAACCCACCTACCTGGGAAGTCGAGTTGAAGCCTGTGACTGCCTGGAGCTGTTCTCACGGGGTCGATCGCTGGCAGGATGACTGTGG
>CASBQJ010000589.1 GCA_949127705.1 Synechococcales cyanobacterium PMM_0085 | reverse complement strand
TGTTTCTACCACATTGCCATGGTTGGTCAGCAGCTGAAACAAGGAGCGCGGAAATAGGGCAAATCCGAACGCGATCGCCCCAAGTTAATGGCACTGGCCGAATTGGCAGGCAGCATTAGTGTGGGGCTGGGAGTGGCGATCGCGTTCGGATTTGCCCTATTTCCGCGCTCCTTGTTTCAGCTGCTGACCAACCATGGCAATGTGGTAGAAACAATTGCTCAGTATGCCTGGTGGCTAGTGCCCGTACTGGGATTTGGCTCCATCGCCTACATGCTAGACGGCTACTTTTTAGGACTCACCGCCGGACGCATTCTGCGCACCTCTGCCATTGCTGCGGCGCTAATTGGGTTTGCACCCGTGGCGATCGCCGCCGTCCTACTCCACAGTAATCACGTCCTTTGGTTAGCCCTCAGTCTATTTATGCTGGCTAGAGCGGTGACCTTAGGGCAACACCTTTGGAGGCACCTCAACCCAACGATTGCTTCGAAAGATTCCTAATCAAGAGTCCCGAAATCCGATGCTTCAGTCTAGATGCGGTGGGCTATCAAGCGTTGAATTAGGCGATCGCGTTGACAGCAATTGAGGGGATTTTACGACTAGAAGACTGGTTTCAAACCCTTTAGTGCCCTCAAAGCACCTATAATCTGATTTGTGCTCTCAGCCCGGTTACCGAAACCTCAAAATCCAGGTGGAAATCTAACTTGTCCTTTTCCACGGATTCCAGCAGATTTTTAGGTGATCAGCCAGTCTCCACGAACTATTGTGTCCATACTTCCCTATAGTTGCTTCCAGATGGTTGCTTCGAAACATAAACATGAGTAAATTCAAGAGCTTTTCATGAGAAGACGAGGAGTGATCTATTGTGCGACAGGCAACCTAGCCTATCTTGAGGCAGCCGTAATCAGTGCGATGTCTTTGCGCCAGCACGAACCAGTATTACCGATTACACTGATATCCGACCAACCCTTACTGAATCATCTACCCTTGCAGGACTATGGCATTACTCCCAGGCTAGTTGAGTACCGCGAACACGATCAAGATGCGTTCTCATCGCGATCGCTCAAAACCCGCCTAAATGCCTATAGCCCCTACGAGGAGACCCTCTTTCTAGATGCGGATATTCTTCCCCTACAGCCCGTTTGCGAGCTTTGGGACTATCTCAACGAGGGCGATCTCGCTATGGTCGTTGACCGCTTGCCGATGGTGAGTCTCTGTGATCATGTTGCTCCAGACGAGAAAGCCTACACGCTGCAACGTCTTTCAGGCAACACAGTGCAGTTTAATAGTGGGGTGATTCTGTGGCGAGATTCGCTAGCTACCCAGGCTCTTTTCCAACAATGGTATAAAGAGTGGCAGCAGTTTCAAAAGCATGATCAGCTAGCGCTGATCAGAGCGATTAAGGCAGTACAAATTCCTGTAACGAAACTGCCGATGACCTACAATATTTCACCCATCGATGCCGCACCGTTGATGGGTACAGACCAAGAGGTGTATCTGCTGCATTGCTGGGGTACGGTGACATCTGGTAAATACAGCCAAATTGCGCAGCAATATTATCCGTTGATCGTTGAGACAGTAGCCAACTTCAAGATTGCAGCATTGGGCAGAGAAGA
Source organism: Synechococcales cyanobacterium PMM_0085 (assembly GCA_949127705.1). Lineage (GTDB taxonomy): Bacteria > Cyanobacteriota > Cyanobacteriia > Elainellales > Elainellaceae > CASBQJ01. The sequence continues at coordinate 4,963 of CASBQJ010000589.1, read as the reverse complement.
GTCCTTCACTGTTTAGGTTGAAAAGATCTAGGTTGAAAAGATTAGGTTGAAAAGAGCAGTGCCCCCATGCCAGTTTGGCTGGGGGCACTGAGGCAAGAGAAAACATCCCTCCATTACTCGACTAATCGGGCTTGGATCAAGTATTGAAACGCCAGAAAATCTTTTAGGATCGGCAATGCGAAAAATTTGGCAACGCGATTAATTTGAGAAGGTTTCTCTAAAATTCGGTAGTTTGTGTCGATGGTATCGATGGTCAGACCAGCACTGCTGAATAGCTCTATGATGTTCTGCCTCGTGAAAAAACGAAGGTGTGTTCGATCATGAATTCCGCGCTCCCGATAGGGCCAATATCCTTTTAGGACTAAGTGATAGATTGTATCGATATGCCTAATGTTGGGAATTGAAGCAATGATGGTACCTGCTGGATTTAAGTAGTTTTTTGCTGCACTGAGGACGGCCCAAGGATCGACTAAGTGCTCAAGTACATCGGCAAAAATAATGGTATCAAATTTATAGTTGTCTAGTTTTCCTTGGAGCATAATCTCTGCCGCATCTCCGACAAAAACTTGATCGATGTGATTTAGAGCCTCATCGGCCATAGCTGCTGATAGTTCAATGCCAAAAACCTGTGCCCCAGTTTTGGCTCGGATGGCTGCACCTAACATCCCCGTGCTGCATCCTACATCAAGGACGGTTCTGGTATTAAGAGGAATCAATCTTTCAATATCTGGTCTTTGGCCTATATAAGATAAATTAAAACCAGATAAATTAACATTTTTTAAGTTCATCAGTAGTGGGGTATTAGGTAACCGATCTATTGGTTTATGTATGGTTTTTCTTTGTCTTTACACTATCAAATAGCAGGCAAATTATTTTCTGTTGCATAGCCCACTCCCTGAATTGGCATGCCATCAGCCCTATACCAGTGATAGCAGTAAACACCCTCCATAATATATGACTTATATCCTAATTCCCTAATTTTTCTATCGATATCATTGTCTACACCCAGAAACCCATCTGCAAATCCACTTGTCTGCTGCCACACTGCCTTTGAAATTAAAATTACAACGCCACTAATGACATATTCACATTTTCTCAAAGAATTCCCATATTCAATTTGCCTTTGCCGCCCTATCTTTCTGTGGTAGTAAATATCATGATTTTGAGGGTCTATGCCTTCGATCAGCTGCTCAAGATTGCCAATTCGATTCGTGCAAACGGTTAGCAAGCCCGCATTATGATGTGGAGTATCTAAGTCCTCAATAATGTTTTCCATTTGCTTATACCAATCAAGCGTTGTGAACATGGCATCATGATCAAGGAAACAAGCCCAGTCTCCCTCTGGAATCATATTGATAAAGTTGTTATAAACTGCTCCAATATTCTTATCCATTGATTTGGGTGCATATGGAATATAAGTATGAATCATGGTTGTATGTGCCCAATTAGCTGTTAAGTAGCCGATTCAGTGAATTCTGCGAAGCCTACTTATTTAAGCATTAGCTTCAAAAAAATAAGGGGTATAAAAAGGAGTATTACGTAGAAAAATAAGATCAAAAAAACGCTGCATGTCTTCAATGAACACAGCTAGAACACCGTACAATGCTCTAAAAGTTAGCCTTGGAACGCGTCTAATGGTTCACCAAGGCAGGCTGATTCATGGGTAAAACATGCAACGCCGTTTGGAAGGGAACGTACGTAGTTGCCATTGCTCAACATCATAACGCTCTCACCTATAGAGTCAAGCCCCAAATTTTAATCCTTGGGATAGACTTGAATCTATATGACAGGGGCACCTATAGAAAAGTCTCGAAAGAAGAACCCTCTGTGATAGACTCAAGTCTATAAACCTTGCACACCATTTTTGGGAAGCGCTCCCGTGATCCATGCAACTCTACATCAGTTAAAAGTATTTGAAGCGACGGCTCGACACGGCAGTTTTACCCGAGCAGCCGAAGAACTGTTCTTGACCCAGCCTACTGTTTCTATGCAGGTCAAGCAGTTGACCAAAGCAATTGGTTTGCCGCTGTTTGAGCAAGTTGGCAAGCGCCTCTACCTGACGGATGCTGGGCGAGAATTGTTTTCTACCTGCCAACAGATCTTTACTAATTTAGAACAGTTAGAAATGACCGTTGCCGACTTAAAAGGCATGAAACAGGGCAAGCTGCGGCTAGCGGTAATCACCACGGCAAAATATTTTGTGCCTCGGCTGCTAGGGCCTTTTTGCCAAGAATATCCAGGGGTTGATGTTTCTCTGACCGTGACGAACCATGAACGCGTGATTGAGCGACTGGCCAACAACCAGGATGATCTTTACATCATGAGCCAGCTGCCTGAGCATTTAGATATCGCGGCTCATCCATTTTTGGATAACCCGCTGGTGGTAATTGCTCCTCGCAATCACCCCTTGGCTCAAGAAAAAAATATTTCTCTCAAACGTCTCTGCGAAGAAACGTTTATTATGCGTGAGCCTGGTTCTGGGACTCGTCGAGCCTTTCAAAAGATGCTAGACGACCAGGGGCTGTCGGTTAAGGTGCGGCTAGAGTTGGGCAGTAATGAAGCCATTAAACAGGCGATCGCCGGAGGTTTGGGTCTGTCTGTGCTGTCGTCGCACACGATCTCGATGGAGGGGGTGCACGGGGAACTGATGGCTCTAGACGTAGAAGGATTTCCGATTGCGCGTAAATGGTACATCGTGCATTTGGCTGGTAAGCAGCTGTCTGTGGTGGCCAGCACTTTCTTCGATTATCTGCAAGTTGCCGCTGTTCAGCTAGAAGCGGCGGGCAAGGTCATGGCGTGAGCCGTGCCGGATGATGCGGCTGGTTCCTCTTGTTTTTGATCTAGAACGACTAGGGAGTGGCGGTGGTTTGGAGCCAGGTTTCAATGCCGTTTGCCAGCGTGTCTGCTAGTTTTTCTTGGGCAGCAATGTCGGTAATCCACTCGAATTCGGTGGGATTGATCATGAAGCCAAGTTCTAGCAGCACAGCGGGGGCGACGGTGGGTCGGGTGAGCGCGAGGTTATTCCAGAAGACGCCATAGGACGGGCGATCGAGTTTTTCGACTAGGTAATCGTGGAGAAACTGGGCGAGGTGGGATGACTGAGGCTGATACCAGAAGCTGCCAATGCCGCTGGTGTTGATGGCGTCGCCGTCGTCGGGCAGGGCGTTGAAGTGCAGACTAAGCGCTAGATCGGGTTCTTGTTGGGTAATTAGGGCAGCGCGGGCGTTGGGGTCGAGGTCGAGGTCGGTTTCGCGGGTCATGATCACGGTGGCTCCGAGGGCGGTGAGGCGATCGCGCAATCGATTTGCCACCAGCAGCGCGGCTGTCTTTTCGGGGTAGCCCGTTGGCCCCACCGACCCCAAATCCTCTGGGCCACCATGCCCTGGATCAATCAAAATGCGCACTCCTGCCAACGGCTGCTCTCGATTGCCGCTGAGAGTTGGCGGATGCCGCAGTGACAGCACTAAGGTTGTGCCCTCATAGCGCAGTTTGTAGCCCCACTGCTGAGCCGATTTGAGGTTGAAGGTGTACTGGGCTTGACCGGGGGCAAGTTGCTGCCAGTCGAACCGTTGAATCACCGCATCGGCAGGGACAAAGATGGTATCGGTTTGGGCGGTGGTGTTGTGCAGGGTCAGGGTCAAGCTGCGATCGCCCTGCTGCAATGAAACGGGAACAGGCAGCTGAAGCGGAAACACCACCTCGGTCCAGCCCCTCACCTGCCGGGAGCGAATGCCGCGAATTAGGGTGCGGGGCGGAACGGTGCTGGCGATCGCCTGGGTCTCACGAGTCCGAATCCAGCCGCCGTAGTCGAGCTGTAGCCAGTCGCCCTCACTGCCAATCACGCTGGCCTGGGTGCCTTGGGGCAACGGTGTCAGGCGCGAATAATCGGTGCTTGGCCCGGTGCGAGCCGTGCCTGGGTCTGCCGTGACCGCCACCACCTGTGGCGCATCTACCGAGACTAGCTCTACCGTGCCAGCCGCCTGCTGCCTGACGACCTGCCCGTTGAGGCTGAGGTGATAGGTCGGTTGACCCAAGGGGATGGTCTGTTGCTGCATGGGGCCAGTCAGCTCGCCCAACTGCCCAGAACCGGGGCGAGAATTGGGATGGAAGGTCGCACAGCCCTGGTAGCCTTGAGCTAGGGAATTAGAGCTGGGCTGGTTGCGATCGGTGAGAACCGCAGAGTTGGGCGGCAGTAGCGCCGAGCTGGGCTGGGGTGCCAGCGGCAGGGTTTGTCCTGCTAGCGTCACAGAGACGGTGGCATTGGCAGGCGCGATCGCCCCTAAACAAATCGGCAGATTGGGCAAGCGGGCGATATTGACAGCGGGCAGCAAAGACCCGTCGCCAAAGGCGACCCCGAGCGGTGCCGCCACAGTTGCCGCTAGTCGAGTCACACGCCGCGTCAGCACCTCACTGCCATACCGCAGGGTGAACATATTTTCGCCCAGTTGCAGTGGGAAGCTGGGGGCGAAATGTCCGGCGGCGCTGCGTTGAATTGGTTGGCCGTTAACCGTGACCTCACCGCCAAGAGCGGCAGTGCCGATCAAAAAAATCTGCTCAGCGGTGGTTTCGTGGCCATCGGGTGGATAGACCAGATTCAACGGTGGCTCTGCTCGAACGGTAACCGCCATCGCCGCCATCCCCACGGTGCCCAGCCATAGGCCACCACCCCAACCCAAAATCTGCAAATGTGCGTTCATGAGCTGTTGTTTTATCGCAAATTACCGCAAAATATCTCGAGTGAGGCGCACTTCCACAATTTGATTGGGCTGAATTGTGGCGGGTTGAGGAGCGGTGACGTAAGTAGTAGCGGCCCCGGTGGCTGCCCCTGCTGCCAGCCCCAGCAGGCCAATCCCTCCCGTCAGCACGCCTAGTACCGTCACCCCGATCGCCCCCAGTGCCGAATTACGGATCAAATTGCGCTCAGAGACTTGGCGATCGCCCCCCTAATTGGCCGATTCTGCAT
>CASBQJ010000588.1 GCA_949127705.1 Synechococcales cyanobacterium PMM_0085 | reverse complement strand
GGGGGAGATATTGTGGTGGGCGGCAATGTCGGCAGCTTCTCAGCCTTTATGGCGCAGGCGGGACGGCTGGTGATTTGTGGCGACGCCGGAGATGCCTTAGGCGATTCGCTATATGAAGCGGTGATTTATGTGCGCGGTCAAATCAAATCACTCGGTGCCGATGCCCAACTAGAACCGATGAGCGATCAAGATTACGCCGCCGTTGCCGATTTATTGGCCAAAGCAGGCTTGTCCCACAATCCCCAAGCATTTAAGCGCGTCGCCTCGGCTCGACAGCTCTATCACTGGAACGCCGACGCCAATCAAGACTATTAAATATTAAATTAATCAGATTAACCATGAATATGCACCCCTCCGTTCAGCCCTCGCTGGAAGAATCCGCCGGATACGATCGCCGCATCCTCAACTACATCCAAAACGCCGCCGCCCACGGGCTGTATGAAATTCGCGGACTGGGTGCCAAACGCCACCTGCCCCACTTTGACGACCTAGTATTTCTTGGCGCATCTCTCACCCGCTATCCACTAGAAGGCTACCGCGAGAAATGCCTGACCAAAACGGTACTCGGCACCCGGTTTGCCAAGCAGCCGATTGAGCTAGAAATTCCCATCACCATCGCTGGCATGAGCTTCGGCTCCCTATCGGCCAACGTCAAAGAGGCGCTGGGGCTGGCCGCGACTGAAATGGGCACCTCCACTACCACAGGCGACGGCGGCATGACGTCGGAAGAGCGACTTTCGTCCAAAACGCTGGTCTATCAATGTCTGCCCTCACGTTATGGGTTCAACCCCAACGACATTCGTCAAGCCGACGCGATCGAAATTGTGATTGGTCAAGGGGCAAAACCGGGCGGCGGCGGCATGCTCCTGGGACAGAAAATCAACCCCCGCGTCGCCGCCATGCGCACCCTGCCCGAAGGCGTCGATCAACGCTCTGCCTGCCGCCACCCCGACTGGACAGGCCCTGATGACCTAACTATCAAAATTCAAGAGCTGCGCGAATTAACTGACTGGCAAAAACCAATCTATGTCAAAGTCGGCGCATCGCGCACCTTCAACGACGTTAAACTGGCTGTCCATGCCGGAGCCGATGTGATTGTGGTGGACGGCATGCAGGGCGGTACTGCCGCTACCCAAGCCGTCTTCATTGAACATGTCGGCATCCCCACGATCGCCGCTGTCCGCCAAGCTGTCGATGCCCTGGAAGACATGAATATGAAAGGAACGGTGCAGCTAATCGTATCAGGCGGCGTTCGCACTGGAGCCGATGTTGCTAAGGCACTGGCGATGGGAGCCGATGCTGTCTCGATTGGGCAAGGGATTTTGATGGCGCTAGGCTGCAATAGTGACGCCTACATTCAAGACGACGCCCATCATTCCGCCATTGCCGATTATCAAGCCTTGGGCACAGCTCCCGGCTATTGCCACCACTGCCATACAGGCCAATGTCCAGTCGGTGTCACCACTCAAGATCCAGTCTTAGAAAAGCGCCTAGAGCCAGCCGTGGGAGCCAAACGGGTGAAGAATTATCTGAAAACCTTAAACATGGAACTCACGACGATCGCCCGCGCCTGCGGTAAGCAAAACGTGCACCATTTAGAACGCGAAGATTTGGTGGCGCTCACCCTGGAAGCTGCCGCCATGGCACAGCTACCGCTAGCTGGAACCAACTGGATTCCAGGCAAATCGGGGTAGCCAGCAGCAGAGTGGTGCGACCAGATTGGCGATCGCACTACAACTGAATTGGCAGAGACGGAGCAGGGACGGCAGGTAGTGGTAATTCGAGGGTAGGAGCAGTTTCCAAAGCAAATACGGTCGGCTACAGGGGCGGGTTTATCCAGCACCTAACCGTTGAGTTGTCAATGCCTTGAGGTCAAATCTGTGAGGACAATCCTTTAAAGGACAGCATCTCTCTGGTGCAGACTTCAGCGAGGCAGATATCCGAGGAAATTCACTTTTGTTGAAGGACAGGTCTACAATTTGAGAAAGCTGAAAAGAAACGGCCATGTTAAATCTCGAATTTGATCCAGAAACAGAGGCTTATCTGCTTGAAATTGCAAGTCGGGAGGAAACAACTCCTGAAGCATTGATCAAATATCTCATTCATCAGCGTTGGGGCAGTTTGCAGTCCCGTAAGACAATTGTTGAACGTCGGGGAGGACATCCTGAACATCTTCTCCAAGATGCTCCACCGAATTTGTCAGAACGCGAACCTCGTAAACGGGCGATTGCAGAACACCTCATAAAACGTCATCCAAAGCAATTTCCTCAATGAGCTATCCTCCCGTGATTCTGATTGATAGCGGAGTTCTTATTGCCTATTACAGCGCAAGAGATGCGTATCACCCCAGAGAATAGTGGAATTAATATCAATGCAGGTGAGAACATTGGCAACATCAGCGGATTGGTTAGCGGAGATGTTAGTGGTGTTGTGAATCTTGGCACCATTAGTCATCACTTTGTCACGTCCATATCTTCCCCAAATAGCGGCGTTTGAGAATTGGGTGATAGGCGATCGCCCATTTACTAGTTTTAGCGATCGCTAATCTAGGCAGATGTGCCCAATATGATCGGATCGCTCGGTGCAAGGTACCCGTTACTGAGTGCAAGGTACCCGTTACTCAGTGCAAGGTACCCGTTACTCGGTGCAAGGTACTCGTGACTCAGTGCAAGGTACTTGTTACTCAGTGCAACGTACCCGTTACTCACTGCAACGTACCCGTTACTCAGTGCAAGGTACCCGTTACTCAGTGCAAGGTACTCG
>CASBQJ010000587.1 GCA_949127705.1 Synechococcales cyanobacterium PMM_0085 | reverse complement strand
TTGGAGCGAAACGGGTTGCTCGACTCGGTAGTCGTTTGACAACCTTAGTTAGCAAGGATACGGGTATACCTGTCGCATAGTCAACCCCTAAAACTGTCCATCGGTGATTCAGCCTTAGCAACCACTTTCACAGACAAGCCCACAGTGTCAAATACTTGCCTTGCTGTAGAACAAGAATGTAGCGCCGAATCCACTGCACATATATTTTTCGGTACAATAAGCACAATGCTTGAGCCGAATCGCATTTTTCACTTGATCGAGCAGCTTTTTCAAGTGCAGTTCCATCACTATGCGATCGCGATGATAAGTATGTGATTAATGACACTCATGGTCTTATCTATACGCAAATGAAGATATGTGGAAACTTTCCTTAGATTCACCTGATCTAGGAAAATTGCAAGAAAAAATTTACCTATCCACCTAATTTAGAATGGATCTGAGGAAACTTTCCGTCTAATAACAAGTTGTGCCGCTTAGTCGTTGGTAGAGGCACAGTTGAGCATATATCTGTCAGTGTTGATGCTCAGGCGTTGCAGCGCAGCGAACTTAAAGCTGTTGAGAAAATAGTAAGTGCCAAACTAGCTTAAAATCAGCACGAAAAATGTTTATGTTGTGGCAACCGATAGAAGATTTACCGTCGAACTGGCAAGATTTGGCAAGTTCTGAGTTGCCGCCTCTAGTTACGGTTTGGAACGAGCAGGCAGATCGCTTGCGTCAATCTGGTGAGTTCCAGTCTTTCAATGAGAAGCTACGTAGAGAAATAGCTATTGAAACTGGAATAATTGAGCGTTTATACACCATCGATCGCGGTATTACTCGTTTGTTGATTGAACAAGGAATCAATGAATCGTTAATTCCTCATGGAGCAACAGATCGCCCTATTAGACAAGTAGTTTCACTTATTAAGGATCAAGAAGCCGCAATTGAAGGATTATTCGATTTTGTAGGTGGACAAAGAACACTATCAAACTTTTACATAAAGCAGTTACATCAACTTCTAACTCAAAGTCAGGAAAGCACAGAAGCCTTAGACCCGCTTACAGAAAGGATATTCCGTGTGTCCTTAATCAAAGGTGACTGGAAACGTCAACCTAACAATCCTCTAAGACAAGATGGCACTGTTCATGAGTACTGTCCTCCTGAGCAAGTTACATCTGAGATGGATACATTAATTGCGCTACATCATCAACATCTCAACCAAAAAATTCCTCCTGAGATCGAATCAGCATGGCTGCATCATCGGTTCGCTCAAATTCACCCATTTCAAGACGGTAATGGTCGTGTTGCTCGTTGTTTAGCGAGTCTAGTCTTCATTCAATCTAGCTGGTTTCCTTTGGTTCTCACTCGTGATGATCGAGCAGTTTATATTGCAGCCCTAGAAGCAGCAGATCAAGGTGATTTATCCGGCTTAGTTAACCTGTTTGCCAAAAGCCAAAAGCAGGCTTTTCTGAGAAGCCTTGGTCTATCAGAGCAAGTTCTATCGGAGGCACGCCGAACTCAGGTTATCATTTCCTCTATTGCTGATAAATTGAGACAAAACCAGTCAGCATCTATTCAAGAGCGGTGCAAGAAAGCTGAAAATTTTGCCACAAATTTATTTGATATAGCTTCTAGTCGATTACAGGATGTTGCTGATGAGATTAGATTATCTGTTCAGAATTTTGTAAGTGATGCACAGGTTTTTACGATTTCTGCTCATGCTGGCGATCCCCGCTCCTATTATCATCGCTACCAAATTGTGGAAACCGCTAAACAATTAGGTTACTTTGCTAATATTCGGAAGTATCATACCTGGATTCAGTTAATTATTAATGTAGAAACATCAACAACGCTTCTCCTTTCATTTCATGCTCTTGGACATGAATATCGAGGGCTGCTTGTATGTACTGCTTGTGCTTATCATAGAGATGATGCTGAGGAGGGCGAACGCAATATTAGCGATATTCAGACCCTAGCTGATTCTCCATTTCAATTTTCCTATGCAGATGAAGAAGAGAATTTAGTAGGGCGCTTTAAGCAGTGGCTAGAAGATATAATTTTGACTGGTTTAGAATACTGGAACAAAAGCATTTAGGCAAGTAATACTGTGGTGACGTACATGGCACGGCACCACAACCCGGTTGGAGCAGACTGAAGGAAATCGCTGGTTCTGAGTTCAAGATTTTGACAGCCGCTGATCGCAGCCGTTCTCTTGCTTAAATTTTTGACGGTGGCTATAATCCAAAGCATATTTTTTTGGATTGAAGATCAACTATTAACTTGAAGCAATAATCAAGAATAGCTATGGACTCATTCTCGCGTTATCGAATCGTCACATAGAATCTGGAACGCCCAAAACAAAATGGTTGGGTTAAAAATCAGCGTCGGCTTAATAAAACTCATGAGATTTAAAGGTCAACCAATTGGTTCCAGCCAGCAAGTTCCCTTACCGAGAATCTGCAAAAGTGGCAGGTTCACTCAAGCGCCTACGCCAAGCCGAAGCCCATTGATGGCACGGACAGCTCAATAAAACCCTCGCTCTGTTCGTGGAGATCAATCGCAAACAAGCCCATAACTTCGTGGAAAGCAGAAAATGTGCCGCAAGGTCTGGCACACCGGGCTACCTATACTCAACTGATTATTTTCTCTGACAGGGTCACATGCTCCCAAATCGTCAGCACAAAATTTAGCCGAGGAACGTGAGTTGACTGTCGGGTGGCGTGTAGCCCAGATGCCGCCATGCCGCTGCCGTTGCTACCCGTCCACGCGAGGTGCGATTGAGATAGCCAATTTGCAGCAGGTAGGGTTCATATACTTCTTCGATGGTTTGGGAATCTTCGCCTGTGGCAGCAGCCAAGGTTTCTAGGCCGACTGGCCCACCGCCATAGTTCTCAATAATCACCGCCAACATACGACGATCGGTCCAGTCGAGTCCGCAGGGGTCAACGTTAAATAGCTCTAGGGCTTCAGCGGCGATCGCCTCCGTTATGGTGCCTCTGCCTTTGACTTGGGTGTAGTCGCGCACCCGACGCAGCAGGCGGTTGGCAATCCGGGGCGTGCCGCGAGAGCGTCGGGCAATTTCGGTTGCGCCATCAAGGGTGACGGGCGTTTGCAAAATGTCGGCAGCGCGCTGAACAATCAGGGTGAGTTCGTCAATTTCGTAGAAACGCAGCCGTTGGACTAGACCAAAGCGATCGCGCAACGGTGACGTTAGTGCCCCTACTTTGGTCGTCGCTCCCACTAAGGTAAATTTGGGTAATTGCAAACTGCGGGTGCGGGCACTTTGGCCTTTGCCGATGGTAATGTCAATCCGCGAATCTTCCATAGCTGGATACAAAATTTCTTCTGTCACCCTGGGCAATCGATGGATTTCGTCAATAAATAACAGATCCCCAGCCTTGAGGTTGACCAACAGCCCCACAATGTCGCGCGGGCGCTCTAGGGCTGGAGCGGTCGTAATTTTGCAATCGACTTCCATCTCGGCTGCCAAAATCAGCGACATGGTGGTTTTGCCCAAACCAGGTGGGCCATAAAGCAGCAAATGGTCGAGGGTTTCGTGACGGGCTTTGGCGGCTTGGATGGCAATCATCAGCACTTCTTTCAAATCTTTTTGCCCCACATAGTCGGCTAAGCGCTTGGGGCGAATGCTGTCTTCTGGTTTGCCTGTTTCTTCTGCGATCGCCTCTGGCTGCAACAGGTCTTCGGTTGGCTGAGGCTGGGCAACAGACGCAGTCTGAAGGGGGGTCTTTGAAGCTGCTTGAGGCGATGCGGCTTGAGATGCTGTGGCTTGAGCTGCTGTAACCTTAGCCGCTCTAGCTTTTGCCGGCAATTTCGCAGGGGTTTTTGGCTCCGAATCGTCTGATGGAGGCTGTGGGGACGATGGCTTAGAAGAAATAATGGCCATGAGCAGCGGAAATCGGGCTGGGATGGACAAGGTCGCTAAGACGAGTATACCCTTGGCAGTCGTACAGATGTATTAAACCACGTCCAGCGCGAAATCTGGCGGCGGCCGCTTGGCTGTGGAAGCAGGACGTTGGGTCAGGGCGATCGCGCTGGGATGCCTCTGGCGATCAACAAGATACGTAAACCACCGCCCATGTTTTTGCGGTTCGTGCTAGAACTGATTAGAATTGCTGCTAGAGACGTATGAACACCGCAACGTTAGATCAAAGTCCTCGCGTCTTGGTGGTTGAGACAGATGAAACCCTGGCTCAGCACGTCAGCAGCGATTTAAGAGAGTCGGGCTATGAAACGGCGATCGCCGTTGACTATGCCACTGGAATTCGCCAAGCAAAAGAGTTTCAGCCTTCTTTGATTGTGATTGACCGCATGTTGGCAGGTGAGTCAGGGTTAACCCTTTGCAACTACCTCAGGACAGGTGGGGCGCGGATGCCTGTCTTATTAATGATGGCGCGGGATTTAGTAGATGATCGGATTGCCTGCCTCGAAGCAGGGGCAGACGATTACTTTTTGAAACCCTACCGCACCGAAGAATTTTTGCGGCTGGTTCGGCTCTACCTCAAACCCGACACCAGCACCAGCGAGCAATTACGGTTTACTGACCTGGTATTAGATTTGGCCACGCGCCGAGCCATCCGGCAAGAGCGGGTGATCGATTTAACGATGAAAGAATTTGAGTTGCTCAAGTGCCTGATGGAGCACCCGCGTGAAGTGCTGACGCGGGAGCAAATCTTAGAAAGCGTTTGGGGCTACGACTTCATGGGCGAGTCTAATGTAATTGAAGTCTACATTCGCTATTTGCGCCTAAAAATTGAAGACGATGGCGAAAAGCGGTTAATTCAAACCGTGCGGGGAGTCGGATATGTCCTTCGAGAAGCTTAGCTCAATCATGTTCAAACATGCACACTGCATCCAGCTGACTCGTGTGTCAATAACTGGATTGTTTGGCGTGGGGCTGAGTCTATTGCTGATGAGCTGCACCTCTCCCACTAGTATGGGAGCATCTCCAATAGAGGCGGCTACACCGCAGACAGAGGTCAGCCCAGCGCAACGTTTGCCGCTTTCGGCAGAGGCCGACATGGCGGGTCAAGTGATTCAGCTTGAGGTGGCGCGTACCCCGCAAGAGCAGGCGATGGGGTTGATGTATCGCACCAGTCTTCCGGGCGATCGCGGGATGTTGTTTTCGTTTGAACCCCCGCGTTCGGTTCAGTTTTGGATGCAGGACACGCTGATTCCGCTAGATATGGTGTTCATGCGAGACGGTGAGATCAAGGCGATCGTTGCCAGTGCCCAACCTTGTACCAGTAACCCTTGCCCGACCTATGGCCCCCGGCGAGAAGCGGTCAATCAGGTGATTGAATTAGCGGGGGGACGTGCCGCCGAATTGGGTTTAGCGGTGGGCGATCGCATTACCATCCGCTTTCAGTAATCGCCGAGTATTTTTTCCACACAGTCTCTTCACCTAGGTTTTGCAAAACTTATTAGAGCCGCTCCAAAACTCTGATTGAATAAAATCATGGACGAAAGTCGAGATTATCAGATGACGCCATCTACTTATCCAAAACTTGTACAGTTCTTGCGAGAAGAACTGCTGTTGCCAGACGCATCGATTGCGATCGCCCAAAAGCACAGCGAGCAACATCAAGGTCCGATGCCCATGGTCTTATGGCAATACGGATTAGTGACCCTAGAGCAACTCAACCAAATCTATGACTGGCTAGAAACAGCCTGAGTCATGCTGGCCGCTGTCGCTGCGGCATAGAGAATTTTGATCAACCCCGTGGCGCAGATCGATGTCAACCCTAGGGGTTTTGCTGAGCATCGCGGCGCAAGATTTCTTGGCATTGTTGCACCGACAATGGCCGATTCAGTTGATTAATCCAAGCGCCAAAAAATACCATTAACAACACAATCATGGCAATGGGGGCGGGGTCGCCCCAGCCTTTTGGATTTCCGGGTGGCTCTAGGGTACTCATAGTTTGGCGGGTAAAGGGGTAGGGACAAATGCTGGAGGCGAGCAGGTTTAAACTTTAAACGTTCAAACGCTAGGCGATCGCCCGTTCTCCAAAGATCAGCAGCCATAGCGGGATTGCTAGCAGCAGCATAGCGGTTGTCAACACGATGCTACCAGCAATTAATTCTCGATCCAGATCGTACTCTTCTGCGAGGATTAATCCAGCAAAAGCCGTCGGCATCCCCGCCATCAGCACTAGGGCGAGACGGGGATCACCGGGCAGGTGTAAGCAAACGGCTGCGATCCCAACGATCATCGGCATCAAAATCACTTTAATCACCGTTGGCACCAGGGCTAATTTTAAGCTTTTCCAACCATGCAGCTGCCGCAGCCGTAACCCCATCAGCAGCAACGCACATGGAATAATGATCCAGAGAGAACCCTGCAATCCGCCTTCTACCGCATCGGGTAATGTGACCGTGCGGGTGAGGAACCCAATCCCAAATGCCCATAGCGAGGGCACGGTTAAGACATCGCGGAGGGTGATCAGCCAATGCTGCTTTTGCGATCGCCCATAATAGCTCGATAAAAATACACCCAGTCCGTAGGTACCCAACACATTCTGGGTCACACTATAAAATACCAGCCAGCCCAAATAAGACTCGTCAATAAAACTAGGCGCTATAGCCAGACCCACAAATCCCGTATTGCCCAGCATCGAAGCAATCACAAAACTCCCCCGGCGGGCAGGATCGTGCCATCCTTCGTTCAACGCCGCATGAGCAGCAGGTTCGGCGCTCAGGTCACCAGGTTCGGCGCTCAGGTCACCAGACATCTGCCTCACTAGCTGCAACCCAACCCAGGCCAGCCCTAGGCCGCTGAGCAACGAAAAAATTACCATCGAAGGGGCTAATTCGACCCGTTCAGAAAAATGGGTTTGCCGCGCCAATGTAAAAATTTGCAGTGGCACCCCCACCCAATAGAGGCTGCGCCCGAGGAAGCGAGGAAACCCATCGGGTACCCACCGAAACGATAACAACCCTAAACCCGTCCAAAAAAATAGGGGCAGATAAGCCTGAACCAGGGTGTCTGACATGCCGAGGTTGCTCGTAAGGTCTTTTGAATAGTAAAGCTTAGTTAAATAGTAAAGCTTAGGGCACGTTAGAAACGCCTTAGCCGACATCAAGGAGGCGCTGTGTTAGCACCAAACGTGCTGTTTGAGGATGTGGGCAGCTGACCGCTGGCGTCAGGAATAGCGGAATTGTTATCTGGAATGCTGCCTGGTGCAGTTCCAGGAGCAGCACCGGGCACGGTACCAGGGGCTATACCGGGGGAAACACTACCGGGGGAAACACTGCTAGAGCCAGGAGCCGATAGCCCATCAGGGGACGAAAGATCTCCAGTGGAGGTCGCGCCAGTGGAAGACACTTCTTGGATATCTTTGATCCGCCACTGCCCGTTTTGCCGCAGCAGATAATAGCGCAAATAAAGCTGCTGAGTATCGGGCGCACTCGCCGACCCATTCTCATAGACACTGACCGATTCAGTCACCGATGCATCAACTTGAGCCTCGTTTGGCACTGTCGTTCCGGCAGCGGTGGGCACCAGCCTAACCTCTCGAACCGCATGCCGATAGTCATACGCAATTTCATTCTGCCTTGTTTCTTCGGCCAGAGCCAGCCGCTCAGCCAAAATGGGATCGCTCAGAATTTGGCTGAGCTGGCTGCTGTCATGACTTCTACCCATCGCAGCCGCTTTTGCCTTCAGCCAGGTTTCAATCAGAGTTTGGCCGACTTCTGGGCTAAGAGGAGCATTGGGAGATGGCACTACCGATGCGGTCGGATCGGGAATCGGGACTGCCGATTGGGCTAAGCTGACTTGCAACTGCTCTCCTTTAAGAGTAGGCCCGCCAAACACAGATTTTGTGAGCCAGTTGAATACTAGCCAGAACAACAATAGCCCTAGCCCTGCCATGGCAATCAAGAACATCAGGCGATCGCCCTTAATCGACTGCCCACCACTACCGCGTGATGACGAACTGAAGGCGGATGTAGGGCCAGGTGAAGAGCCAGGTGAAGAGCCAGGTGAAGAGCCAGATGAATTGCGCCGCAGTGAAGGGTTCGACGAACTGGCAGCTGCAGAGCGCGATCGCCCCGATCCGGGGGCGGCTCCATTCAGCCGACCTTCGGGGGAAAGCTGTGAAACGCGCTCGGCAGTTGGCATCGCAGACGTTCCTCTGTTGGAGCGAGTACTGGATGTTTCGGTAATAGCCGTCGCTGCATTTGCGGCAAAACTGGGTTGCCCACTGCGCTGGTCATAGCGGCCAGTCCGACTCCCATTCAGCGCTTCACTGCGGCCGGCTGTAGAGTAGCCAGCCGTTAGTCCAGACGGTGCTGCTGCCTCCCGCTGGGGTGATGTAGAGGGGTCTGGTTCATTCGGCAGTTCTTCTAGATAAACTTGCACCTGCTCATCCGCAAAATAATCTTTCAGCGAAGCGTACTGCTGAGTCAAATCTCTAAAGTGAGGGAATACTTCATTTTGCAACCACCGCTCACCATAGAGACACAGCCCCGGTAACAGGTCAGGGGAGCCTTGAGAATGTTCTCGAATAAAGGTAAGAGATTCGTATTCCTGGCTCTGATCTAGGGCGCGGCTGGCTTCTTCGGTTTGGCCTAGCAGCAAGGCGCAGATTGCCTGCTCTAGGTAGACATCTTGCCGGGTGCCCAAGCGCGACAACATCAGCTTGGCTCGACGGATCAACGCAGGCTGACGGTAGGCAAACCCGCGCGCCAACAAGGCATAAACCGCTAGATAGGTAGCCACCGCAGACGGGCGGCGCGCTTCTACCTCAAACAGAGCATGTTGCTCGGCAGCCGTTAAATATCCTCTAAGCTGCTGAATAAAGCGGAGAAAATCGTCCACATTTAGCCCAGAGTGATCCTCTCCGGTGCCGTCAATGCCGCCCCGATCTCGCAGCATATCGCGCAATAAATTAATGCCTTGCCCGCGTTCAATTTCGTGAATTTCTGGCAACGCTAGCAGTTCTAAGACGCGGTAGGGGCGGAGCTTGTAGAGATCAGACTGAATTTCACTCCGGACACTAGAAAATACGCCTTCCCGCAGCAGCAGCTCTTGCCCTGCCTCCAGCGACTCAGCCGCCGTTTCGTACTGCCCTTGCAGCCACTGCTCGCGTCCCAACTCCAGATAGGCAAATGCCACCGTCAACACAATATCGGAGCGGGTCACATCGACTTGACCCGAGCGCCCTGCTCCACCGCTAAAGGCGCTATTCGTCAGGTACGGATGCCCTAGCTTTAGCACCAGCTCATATTCACCCAGCTCTAATAGGATGAGTAAGGCTCCCACCAGTTGAGCATCGTGGATCTCAATGCTGGGCGCATAGGGATCGAGCGTCGGATCGGTGGCGGTGGCGCTAGTCTGTGCAGCAGACCGGATCGCCCCCAGCGCTCCACCATTGCTGCTGGTCTCTGAGCGATCGGCATCGGTATCGTAGACCTTGGTCAAAAAGCTGGCATCGTAAGCGCGGCGCTTGTCTGCATTGGAGAGCGCTGCATAGGCTTCATCTAGCAGCTGCTTGCGGGCTGCGATCGCCGCCTCAGAAAATTCGCGACGGGGAAGTTGCAGCGTGCGATCACGATGAGCTTGCTGCAGCTGCTCAGCTGTCGCCTGAATGGGCAACCCTAAAATGCGGTAGTAGTCAAGCGGAATTCTCACGGTCCACTTCCCCAGTGTCAAAAATAAATATCAAAACCTTAGCCGTTCGCTAGACAACGGTACCTGTTTATCTATGCTATTTCAAGCGTTGTACTGTTAGATTTTCAGTTTGCTATCTTCAGTTTGCACCCTGGCCTGTCGTTCTTACAATTTAACTACTGCGCCTTGTCCACTCGATTGCGCCTTGTCCACTCTATATACTTCGCCCTGCGTTTACCCTACAAGCCACAATCTAAGTGATTTAAACTATAAATATAGTCGCCTCTGACTCTTTGGCATCATTTCTACAAAAAATACCTAGGCACTTTAAGATAGCTTTGATACGCGTTGAAATATTTTATTTTCTCTAGTTAGCCCTTAGAACACTTAAATCAGCTTAATTAATCGATTATCTTGGGATTGTCGGGCAGACGCATCAGAGGACATCTGAGGCAGTGCAGACATTTGAAGCAGTGCTAGGGCGCTGAGTTGCTGTAACACACAGGACAGGTCATGGTTCAGGAACGAGTATTACCGACATTTTCCACAACTCCAACCAGCATCACCCGCGACGAGGGTCTGGTGCTCTACGAAGATATGGTGCTGGGGCGATCGTTTGAAGACAAATGCGCCGAAATGTACTATCGGGGCAAGATGTTTGGCTTTGTCCATCTTTACAATGGGCAAGAAGCGGTTTCGAGCGGGGTAATTAAATCCTTTCGCCCAACCGACTACGTGTGTAGCACGTATCGGGATCACGTTCATGCTCTGAGCGCTGGGGTGCCTGCCCGTCAGGTGATGGCAGAGCTGTTTGGCAAGGTAACAGGATGCAGCAAGGGGCGGGGCGGCTCTATGCACCTGTTTTCGGCAGAGCACAATATGCTGGGCGGCTATGCCTTTGTGGCCGAGGGTATCCCGGTGGCAACTGGAGCCGCATTTCAGTCAAAATATCGCCGAGAGGCGCTCGGTGATGCGTCGTCTGACCATGTAACGGCCTGTTTCTTTGGCGATGGAGCCAGCAATAACGGCCAGTTCTTTGAATGCCTCAACATGGCATCGCTGTGGAAATTGCCGATTCTCTACGTGGTCGAAAATAACAAATGGGCGATCGGAATGGCGCACGATCGCGCTACCTCTCAGCAGGAAATCTACAAGAAAGCCAGTGTCTTTGGCATGGTGGGCGTTGAAGTTGATGGGATGGATGTGCTGGCGGTGCGGGCTGTGGCTCAAGAGGCGATCGCCCGTGCTCGTGCTGGAGAAGGGCCGACCTTAATCGAAGCGCTGACCTATCGGTTTCGGGGGCACTCCCTAGCCGATCCAGATGAAATGCGCTCTAAGCCGGAAAAAGAGTTCTGGTTTGCCCGCGATCCAATTAAGCGGCTGGCGGCTCACATGATTGAGCAGAGCCTAGCCACGTCGGACGAGCTAAAAGCCATTGACAAGCGCATTCAAGCCCTAATTGAAGACGCTGTGCAGTTTGCCCTAGATAGCCCCGAACCGGATCCCAAAGATCTCTATCGCTATGTGTTTGCAGAAGACGAGTAGCGACGCTGCCAAGCAGTCCCAGCGATGTCCCAGCGATGTCCCAGCGGTGTCCCAGCGGTGTCCAAATCGTGAGTGAGTTCAGGCGATGCCGCTTGAACTCCGGATTTTTCAGTCCTTTATGGCTCCAGCTTCCATGCCTGATCCCCTGATGTATCGCGAGGATGCTTTTGTGGTTCTGGATTCCAACCAGGCCGAAGAGTTTCTCACAGCTCCTGAACTATTGACAAAGCTCAAAGATGTATTGACGGGTCTACAAGACAACCTGCCTCGGGAACTGCAAAAGTTTTCTGACATTGAAGCGCAGGCTAAGCACTTACTAGACACCTCCTGTGAACTCGATCTAGGGCCTGGACAATTTTTGCAGTGGTATGCCGTTCGGCTAGAAAAATAGCGGCGATCGCAGCTGTGACAACCCGATCACGGTGCCCTAGATTGGCCGCTCGTGCGTTAAATTCTCTCTCAAATTTTTATCTTACACCTTGAGCTACTGCTCATTTTTTAGGGCTTCACCCATGCCTACTTCTGATGCTCCGGCTCTTACGCTTGCAGAGGCTCACCAATTGCTGAAGCAGTTTGACTGCATCACCCCTGCTGTTGGCACGGTTGACCAGGCTGGTGCTGCTGATCCCCAAGCTAATCGGCTCCAGACTCGTCAGGCGCTGTTAACAGTGGCTCACCATTCGGATTATCAAATGGTTGGGGTCTGTGCCGACTCGTTTGCCCAAGGCCGTGACGCGCTAGAACGCTATGCCAAGGCGCTGGGCTACTTGCCCGAGCTAAACTTCAGCCCCGTTGCTGGCGAGGTTTATCTCAAATTCAATCCCAAGTCGGGGCTGTGCTACGGCGATCACTATGCAGGCGATCGCCGAGGGGTCTTAGTCTCCTGCCAGTCTGCCGATGCGGACGGTCTGAACGAGATTTACGGCCACTTACCGCTAGATTTGTTTGATTGAGCTACCGCTGTTCCACGGCTCTGCTAGTTCTACGTACCATAGGGGAATACTCCTGCAAAGCATTGCTGCGTTAACACATTGCTGCGTTAACAGACGGCAGACCATCCAATCCTGTGGAAATGCCTGAACTGAATCGGTGTTACGAGATTTTGGGTCTAAAAGTGGGTGCGTTACCCGCCGAAGTGAAGCAAGCCTATCGAAAATTAGCCAAGCGGTGGCATCCTGATCGGTTTTCTGACCCTCAGCAAAAGCTGCGCGCTGAGGAAGAAATCAAGCAGATTAATCGGGCATACCAATCCCTCAAATCTCATCAACCAGATCTGCTGACCTCGCCAGCATCGGGAGCAACCCCAGAGGCTGCGAAGCCCGAGCACTCGCCCGCCAGATCTGCACCGTCTACCAAAATTTACCCATCTGGAGCATCGGCAGTAGAGGCGTTCTACAACGCTGGAGCCGAACATGTCAAGGGTGGCCGCTATCATGAGGCGATCGAAAATTTTAGCAGCGCCATCAAACTCAGTCCCACCTACGCAGAAGCCTATCGCTACCGAGGCTTTGTTTATTCGCTGATGGGGCTAGAACTGGGAGCCGCTGCCGACCTAAAGCGGGCTGAGGAGCTAGGGTTGAGGCGGCAAAAGCCCTCGGCTAGCGGCAGATCTAGCCGCCCAGCCAGCCCAGCACCCGCCGCCGAATCGCCCGTTCCCTTTGCCCCCGAGCACTGGGTCTGCCGCTATACGCTGGCCGAGCACACTAGTCCGGTTAGCTCTGTCGCCATCAGCCGCGATGGCAAGCTGCTGGTCAGTGGCAGTGGGGACCATACGATCGCCCTGTGGAATTTGCGAGCCGGGAAGCTGTTGGGGCGACTTTCAGATCACACGGCTCCCGTGCTGGCGATCGCCCTCAGCCCTGACGGTCAACTGCTGGCCAGTGGCAGCGCCGACTGCACCATCAAACTGTGGTATTTGCGCACAGGCACCTTGCTTAAAACGCTGACTGGCCACTCCGGGGCTGTCCACTCCCTCGCATTTAGCCCCGATCGACAAACCCTGCTGAGCGCTAGCCAAGACGGCACGGTCAAACTCTGGCAACCGAGTAGCGGCAAGCTAATCCGCACACTGGTCTCTCAGCAACACCCCGTTTCAGCGATCGCCCTGCGCCCCGACGGTCGCCAACTGGCCGTCAGCAGCGACAACGCCTCCGTAGCTCTATGGCATCTAGGTTCAGGCCACATCTCCCACACGCTTGCCGAAGCTGCCAGAGCGATCGCCTTCAGTCCCAATGGCCGCCTGCTAGCTTTAGGTTGCCCCGATCAGACGGTCAAGCTCTGGGATCTGCAAACGTTTACCCTGCTGAATACGGTTGGGTCTAGGGTGGGTGGATCTACCGATCGTGCGATCGCGATCGCCTTCAGCCCCAGCGGCCATGCTCTAGCCACTGGCAGTCCCGAGGGCAGCGTAACTCTATGGCATTGGGCGAGTGGGCAGGCGTTAAGTCATCTGACTGGCCATACTGAGGCGATTCATGCCTTGGCCTATAGTCAAGACGGGCAGACGCTGGTCAGCGGTAGTGCCGATCAAACTGTCAAAGTTTGGTGCCGACGTTAGCGATCGCCCAGATTTTGCCCAGATTTTACAGAACGTAATGTCATTGATGCATCCACAGCCTAGCGAAAGCCTTAGACTTTTCTAATACAGCGATCGTCAATCCCTTCATCAGTATGTTTCCTAACCACCGTCCCCGTCGGCTCCGCAGTCATCCTCAGTTGCGCCGCATGGTGCGCGAGAACATCCTGACCGTCAGCGATCTGATCTACCCGCTGTTTGCGGTGCCCGGTCAGGGCATTGCCAAAGAGGTGCGTTCAATGCCGGGGGTGTATCAGCTTTCGGTAGACAAAATTGTCGAAGAGGCCAAGGAAGTTTACGACCTCGGCATTCCGGCCATTATTTTGTTTGGCATTCCGTCTGATAAAGATGACGCTGCCACTGGCGCATGGCATGATCACGGCATTGTCCAGCTGGCCACCGCCGCTGTCAAAGCCGCCGTCCCCGATCTGCTGGTTATTGTCGATACCTGCCTGTGTGAATATACCGCCCATGGCCACTGCGGCTACTTAGAAGTGGGTGATCTATCGGGGCGCGTGCTGAATGACCCGACGCTAGAACTACTGAAAAAGACGGCTGTGGCTCAGGCCAATGCGGGAGCCGACATCATTGCCCCGTCAGGGATGATGGATGGGTTTGTGCAGGCCATTCGTCAGGGTTTAGATCAAGGTGGCTTTGAGGATATGCCAATCATGTCCTACGCTGCCAAGTATGCCTCCGCCTACTACGGCCCGTTCCGAGATGCCGCCGAATCGACTCCCCAGTTTGGCGATCGCCGCACCTACCAAATGGATCCCGGCAATGGCCGTGAAGCCCTCAAAGAGGTTGAACTCGACATTGCCGAGGGTGCAGACATGCTGATGGTAAAACCCGCCCTGTCTTACATGGACATTATCTGGCGAGTGAAGCAGGCCACCAATCTACCTCTGGCGGCCTATAACGTCTCGGGCGAATACGCTATGATCAAGGCAGCTGCTTTGAATGGTTGGATTGACGAAGAAAGAGTCGTACTAGAGACCCTGACCAGCTTTAAACGGGCTGGCTCAGATCTGATCTTGACCTACCATGCCAAGGACGCGGCAAGATGGCTAGCATTGGCAAAGCTGTAAGCCTAAATTATTTAGGTTTACAGTATTTGGGTTTCCAGACATGTCCCGCCATTGAGTGATCTGGTTTTCCGGATAGAGCTGTAGAGAACTTGTATGAATATCATTATTGTTTACTGAGAAAATACCTCGGTAATCGATTGTTGATTTCAGGTTCTCTCTCGCTGGTTAGTGGTGCACCTTTAAAAAACTGATCTCGCTTTTAGCTGAAGGTTTTGCTAGAAGACCTGTGAATTTGTAGATCCAAATTTTTTGAAAGCCTGTCCCTGATTGAATTTATTTGGCTGAATCTGATGAAATACAAAATTGTTAATATCGGCAGCGACTGGTTGCTCAAGATCTGGGAACCTGTTCCAGTTACCCCTACCCAAGATCTACCGTTTCTTTACAAAATTAAGCTACGGTTCGCCAGCGAAAAAGAAGCGCTGCGTATGTTAGCTCACTACCGAGACGCGTATGAAAATGAACAGTTGCACTTAAACGGTGAGTCGGTAGATGGAAGCCAACTGGCGGCCGTTTAGCTTATTCCCCTGTGGCGTGGGAGGTTTTAACATAACTTACGATTCCACGTTTCTAACTTAACCTAGCGGCACTCTAGTCGAACACCGTAAAATTGCCGATTACAGAGCAGCTGATTGCACGCTGATTGCGCTAAATGCTGATGTTTTAAGTATCAAGCGCTTGAAACATCAGCACAGACGTTAGATTTTTGGGTCGTTTGTTCAGAGGCGGCCGGTAAATTCAGCGTGCAGGGCTAGGGACGGTTATGGCGTGCGATGGACTGAGGTGGCACTGGCTTGATCGATCGGCATTAAAATCACCTCGTTGATGTTGACATGGGCAGGACGGGTGGCGCAGAAGACCACGACCTCGGCGATGTCTTTTGGCGTGAGGGGCTGGAGTCCTTGATAGACCTGTTTGGCGCGATCGCTATCTCCTCTAAAGCGAATCTCACTAAACTCCGTTTCTACCATGCCTGGATCGACCGAACTAACGCGCACAGGCGTACCTAGCAAATCGAGCTTTAGCCCCTCTGAAATCGCTTTCACCGCCGCTTTGGTGGCGCAATAGACGTTACCACCGGGGTATGCTTGATGCCCAGCAATGGATCCAAGATTGATCACATGCCCCCGCCCTCGGCCTATCATCCCAGGCAAGAGCGATCGCGTTACATATAGTAAGCCTTTAATATTGGTATCGATCATCTCTTCCCAGTCCTGAATGCTGCCCGTTTGGAGCTTGTCTAAGCCACGACTTAGCCCAGCATTATTCACCAAAATGTCGATGGCAGACCAGGCGGCAGGTAGGTTAGCCAGGGTGGCTTCAACCTGAACGCGATCGCAGACATCAAGGTGCAGGAGGTGAACCTCACGGCCATAGGTATGCCTGATTTCTGCCCCGAGCTGCTCTAGTTTGTCCATGCGGCGAGCTGCCAAAATTGTTCGTGCTCCCTGTTGGGCAAACAGTTGGGCGCAGGCGGCTCCAATGCCACTGCTGGCACCTGTAATTAAAACAATCTGATCGTGAAGTAAAGCCATGGCGAGGGAGTGAGTCTATAGTGAGCAACCAGCTTTTAGCTTAAAACCTATCAGCGTAGAACATGGAGTGGCGCAGCTTAAATGGGTAACATGAGCCTAAGGCGCGATCGCCAACGTTAATTTTCAAGCTAAAACTGGGCGACTTCGGTCGTTTGGGTTGCACCAAAACCCTAAAAGTGATGGAATAGAACAGATGTCGTTAGATGTTCGCATCTTAACGAGCCAACGGGGGTGTGGCGGAATGGTAGACGCTGCGGACTTAAAATCCGTTGATCTTAAAAATCGTGAGGGTTCAAGTCCCTCCACCCCCATGCTCTCAATCAGATTTCGACCGGGTGCGGTGCTCGCAAAAGATCACTGGACGTCGTCTATGTGGACGGACTGAGTGGACGGACTGAGTGGACGGACTGAGTGGACGGACTGAATTGCGGTTCCTGCTGTGAGGCACTCCGGCTGTGACAGGCTCCTGTAGTGTGTGGGTGGGGATTGGCTGTAAGCGGGGCACCCCTCGTGACACGATTGCAGCGGCGCTCACCCATGTATTTGTAGCGTATGGGCTAGTAGAAACCGCGATCGCCGCGATTGGCACCATTGACCACAAAGTCTCAGAGGTGGGGCTGGTGGAGTTTTGTCGCGATCGCCAGCTGCCGTTGCTCGGCTTTTCGGCTGCTGCCCTTCGTGCCGTAATGGCTCCCCATCCTTCGGCGATGGCACACCGCACCGTCGGTACCCCTAGCGTGGCAGAAGCCGCCGCAATTTTGGCGTATCAGGAATGGAGTCAGGGCGAAAGTGCGCAGTCTGCATCTATTGATTCAAACGCTTCAGGCGCTTCAGGCGCTTCAGACACTTGTGATGGATCGATTGATGCCGTTCCCCCAGCCGCCTCACTCATGCCACCGCATCCGCTGCTGATCTCCAAACAAATCTTCCGGCTCCTCGACCAGCCCGCAGCCGTCACGCTGGCCGTAGCGGGTGATCCACAGTGTTTGTCCGGATGGGTTCACGGCCTCAAAGAATACAAGTAGAAAGAACACCAAGTAGGGAGAACACCTCACTTACCCCGGTTGAGCTGACTAATCCCTGCTTAACCCTACTAATGTGCTGCAAAAAGACGCAGCATCTCCAGCCTGCTGTTTCAGTGAACCTCAGATCTTCAAAGCGTTAATACTTTAAAAATAAGATTCCATTTAGAAAAGATTATAGATAGATTTTCTGCCTATTTTGAGCTGATAGTTATCTAACACAATCGAATAGACTCCTATTTCTATAGGACATTTAAGTTCATGCCAGGAGCCAATGCCAATCATCAGATTGACCCCCTTAAAGTATCAATCATTACTCAGTTTTATCCGCCCGACTATGCTGCAACTGGTCAATTAATTGAAGAGTTAGCAGTCCAGCTGAGCCGCCAAGGGATTCAAGTCCATATCTTTACCGGACAACCTGGATATGCTTTTCAACAAGCGTCTGCACCTGCAGTTGAATTGATCGATCATGTTGCAATTAGGCGATCGCGTGCGACTCGATTTTGGTCAAAGCAAATTCGCGGCAAAGCATTGAATGGCCTGCTATTTTGCCTGCGGGCAGGGCTGCATATCTTGCGCTCAGGGCGAAACAGCGACGTGCTTTTACTCACTACAGCACCTCCCTATCTATCTATTTTGGGATATCTAGCCCATCTGTTATTTGGGGTTCCCTATGTTTGTTTGCTGTACGATATTTATCCAGACATTGCGATTCAGCTGAGTGTTGTACCTGAGCACCATTGCCTGATAAAAATTTGGCGATACCTGAATCATAAAATTTGGGGTAAAGCCCAGCGACTAATTGTACTGAGTCCGACGATGAAACGCCAAGTTGAAGGCTTATGCCCCCAACTATCAGACAAGATTTCTGTAATTCATAATTGGGCAGATCCAGATTGGATCGTTCCACTTAAAAAACACAACAATTGGTTTGCTAAACAGCACAAACTTGTCGAACCATTTACGGTTCTCTACTCAGGCAACATGGGGCGGTGTCATGATTTGGAAACTATTTTAGCAACGGCCCAATTACTGCGCGATGCCCCGATTAGATTTGTGTTTATCGGTGATGGAGCTAAGCGATCGCCGTCCATGCATACTGCTGCACAGCTGGAATTAACCAATTGCCACTTTTTACCCTACCAAGATAAAAAATTGCTGCCGTATTCCTTAACCGCGTGCGATCTGACACTCGTTAGCGTGAGTCAAAATATGGACGGGTTAGTGGCTCCTAGCAAAATTTATGGTGCCCTCGCAGCCGGCAGACCTGTTGCCATTATTTGCGCCGCGCATTCATACCTGGATCAGATGGTCACCGATGGCAACTTTGGGGCAACGTTTCGCCATCAAGACAGCCAAGGACTGGCAAACTTTATTTTGCACTTGGCCAGCCAGCCCGCCCTGGTGCAATCCATGGGTGACGCTGGCCGCCAATACCTCCAGACCCACTTCACCCCCGAGCTAATTGCCCAGCAGTATGCCCAAATTTTACGCCGCAGCGTGCGATCGCCTCTGCCACCTGTTGGCGTTCAAGCCGTCGAAGCAGTCCAGGGGAAAGGGTTCAAGACTGGAACGGAATTGAGAAAACGGGTAAAACACGTTAGACGGGGATTTTAGATTTCAGGCTTCAACTCGTTAAACAGGATCCTCACCCGCCCAGTTCGTCCTCATCCTTCCCGTCGCTCCCCTCATGCCTCATGCCCACTGCCTCCACCGCTGCTTCTAGGGCGATCGCCACATGCGTCCAGTGAGTGCCGCCTTGGCAAAAGACGATATAGGGTTCCCGCAGGGGGCCATCTGCCGAAAATTCAGACGTGCTGCCGTCAATGAAGGTGCCCCCCGCCATGACCAGATCGCTCTGGTATCCCGGCATTTGAGCCGGAACGGGGCTGAGGTAAGACCCGATGGGCGAATGCTGCTGAATAGCTTGGCAAAAAGCGATAATCTTTTCCGCAGAGCCAAGCTTAATGGCTTGGATCACATCGCGGCGAGGTGCGTCCGGCAAGGGATTTACCGGATATCCCAGCTGTTGGAACACCTTGGCGGTGAGGTGATTGCCCTTGAGGGCTTCGCCGACCATTTGCGGGGCAAGAAATAGCCCTTGGAACAGCAAACGGTTTTGGTCAAACGTGGCTCCTCCTTCACTGCCAATCCCCGGCGAGGTCAAGCGGCAGCAGGCCATTTCTACCAAATCAGCCCGCCCTGCCACATACCCTCCGGCGGTGACAATGGTGCCGCCTGGGTTTTTGATCAACGAACCAGCAATTAAGTCGGCACCGACCGCTGGCGGTTCACAGTCGTCTACAAATTCGCCGTAGCAGTTATCGACAAAACAGACGGTGTTGGGATTTTGCTGCTTTACGAGGGCCACAATTTTTTCAATATCGGCGATCGCCAAACTGCTGCGCCATGCATATCCACAGGAGCGCTGAATCAGCACCATCCGTGTTTCAGGGCGGATGGCGGTCGTCAGGGCAGACCAATCGATCGTGCCATCTGCCGTTAATTCCAGCTGCCGATAGCGAATGCCAAAATCCTTTAGAGAACCCTGATCCGTCCCGCGTAGCCCAATCACCTCTTCCAATGTGTCGTAAGGGGAACCCGCAACCGCCAGCAGTTCATCCCCTGGGCGCAGCACCCCAAATAGAGCGCAAGTGATAGCATGAGTGCCGGAGACGAATTGCACTCGCACGGCAGCGGACTCTGCTCCCATGACGTCGGCAAAGATCTGATCCAACACATGGCGACCCAGATCGTCGTGTCCATAGCCGCTGACGCTAGAAAAGTGATGAACCCCAACTTGATGCTTGCGAAAGGCAGTTAGTACCCTTGCCAAATTTGACTTGACCCGTGCGTCAATTCCAGAAAAGATTTGAAGGAGGGATGTTTGGGCTGTTTGTAGCAGCAGCTGGCTGTTCATCAAGGTTTTTCTATCCTAGAGGGCTATTTGCCAGTGATGTGAACTCGGTTGTCTGCAAGAGCGTTATGGCTCTTTGATCCTGACATGGCGTGACTCCGCCCGTCCATGTCAATTAGTCTGCGGAGATTATTGTTGCGCAAATTCTTCAAGTCGGGAGGCTCATGATTGCATCTGGTACGACGAAGCTCCGCCCCGGACTCGTTTTGTTTATGGTGGCAATGCATATTGGGGCACTGTCTGCCCTATTGCCTGCCAATTTTAGCTGGGGGGCGATCGCTCTTGCCGTTTTCTTACACTGGCTAACAGGCGGTGTAGGAATTACGTTGGGCTGGCATCGACTGGTGGCTCACCGCAGTTTCCAGACGCCAAAGTGGCTGGAATATTTAATCGTGTTCTGTGGCACGATGTCGATGCAAGGTGGCCCGATTGAGTGGATTGGGTTACACCGCCACCACCACGTCCATTCTGACCAAGAACTTGATCACCATAACTCTGGAAAGGGGTTCTGGTGGAGCCATGTAGCCTGGATAGTTCATGATATTCCTGCCCAGGCCGAGGTGCCTAGGTATACCAAAGATATTGCGAACGATCCCGTTTACGTATTTCTACAGAACTACTTTTTTCCCCTTCAAGTTGTGTTTGCTGGGTTGCTCTATTGGTGGGGCGGCTGGCCATTCATAGCTTGGGCTGTTTTTATGCGGATTGTGGTGGTCTATCACTGCACCTGGTTGGTCAATAGCGCGACGCATCGCTTTGGCTACAAAACCTATGACGTGGGCGATCGCTCTACCAATTGCTGGTGGGTAGCCGTGTTGACCTATGGCGAAGGCTGGCACAACAATCATCACGCCTTTCAATATTCAGCGCGCCACGGGCTGAAATGGTGGGAGATTGATCTGACCTGGAGTATGGTGCGGATGTTGCAGGTTTTGGGCTTAGCCACCAATGTGAAATTGGCCAATAAGTAACCCCAATCCGTAACCCTAGCGTCGCAGATTGTCCAACTTGAGCGATTTTAAGAGCTGGTTGTTCGTAGCCTTCGGGTACGAACAACCAGCTCTTAATGTTTCAATCTAATGCTTCAATCATTTTTTAAATCGCATCTGGATGCCGTAGAGCCGATCCAAGTGGCAATCGTGGTGATCGACCTGGTTGGTATCCGTCAGTTCGAGGTTAAAAAATGCTCGGCTTGGTTCTGTAAAATAAGGGCCTGCATGCCAGGTGCCGCGATCCAATTGAATGGCGCGATCGCCCGGAATCTCAAAGGCGCAGATAGAGCTAGGGTCTGGCATCGCGGCCAAATTGTCTGGCTCGATTGGAGGAGCTACCGCAATCAGCCACGGTTTCCCGCCCACAGCGGCAAGGCACTGAGTGACCTGCAAGTGACGCGTAATTTGGCGAAAGATCAGCCCGCGCTCAGGCAAATTCATCATGTAGAAGCGGGGCGTTCCTCGATGTAGCTCTAGCTGAGCATCGTTGGCGTCAAAGGGTTGCCCATCGTCGGCAAATCCAATCAGGGTGCCAAACGGCTGAAAATTTTCGCGCGTAATCGGCAGCACCTCTAGCTCAATTAGCTGTAGCGATTGGGTTTCCATGCTTGCTCTACACTCCATTTCCTTGCACGACATACTTCAGCGTCGTCAGTGTTTCTAGGGTAATAATGCCGCGACGGTGCCCCTTTTGGTTCGACATCCCCAACGAGATGGGGCTACCTCGTTTCGGGTTTCGGTAAAAGCGCGGCGAGGTGTTGATATAAATGGTGGCACTGTTGATATCGGTCGCAAACCGACGGCTTTCTTGATAGGACTCGGAGACTAGACAGTCGGCATGGCCGCTGCTGTGTCGGTTAATCCAGGCGATCGCCTCACCTAACCCGTCTACCACTTTGAACGCAATCGTACCGTCCAGATACGCGCGATCCCAGTCATCGTCCTCTGCCAACACCAGTTCAGGAAACTCTGTTACCAGTTCTGCATCCCCCCGCAGGTGAAAGCCCTTCTCTCGCAACGTGCGCCACAGGGCCTGTAGAGCCTGGGTATCTTGGTTGCGGCATACCAGTACCTTTTCGATGGCATTCACGGGGTCTGGCTCGCTCTGGTAGCTGTCTAGAATCATCCAGCGGGTTGTGTCAAGACCACTCGAAGACGACCAATAGAGATAACAATTGCCAATGGCTGTTTTGAGCACAGGCACGGTGGCTTGGCGAATCACCTGCTGGACTAGGCTAGAGCGGCCGTAGGGAATGACTAAATTGACATAGGCATCTTGGGTGACTAATTCCCGCAGTGGGTCGCCTTGGTCGGTCGGAATTAGTTCAATGCAGCCCGCTGGTAACCCGGCATCTTCAATTGCGGTTTGCAAAATGGTGGCGATCGCCTGGTTTGAGTGACTGGCTTCGCTACCGCCTTTCAAAATTAGGCTGTTGCCCGTACGCAGGCATAGCCCCGCCGCGATCGCCCCCAATTCAGGGAACGACTCATAGATCAAGGCGATCGCCCCCAGCGGCATCAGCTGGCAATAGGTTTGAGATTGTTCTAGCTGGTAAGGCGTTGTCAGAATTTGCTGCGTCGGATCGGTTAACTCCGAAAGCCGCTGCAAAATCCTCACCACCGACTGCAACCGTTCGGGCGTGAGCTTGAGCCACTCCAAAATTAAATCGGGTACCGCCATCTCCCGACTGGCTTCTAGATCTAACGTATTGGCCTCTAGAACATCATCTTGATTAGCACTTAGCGCCTCTGACATAATTTGGAGCGCACGGCTGCGTTCGGTGCCTTTTGTCGCCGCTAAAACCTCAGACGCTTGATTAGCGCGATGAATCAGATGAAGTAACTCGGGGTCAGAATTCAAGGAATCCTTAAGATGGATGAACGCTGGCTCAACGCCTGCAAGCTAGCCAGAGCATAAACATTAGCATGAGAGCTAGGGCCAGTGCTGCAATCACTCGAAACGAAACGCTAGCTCCGACTGGAAAATGTAACGTTGTGACGAGCAGCAGAAAGATCAGCCCAAAAATAACAAAGATTGTAAAGGGAATATATCCATTGCTCAAGCTCGGATTCACCACCACCCACTGATGCCCTGTCCACCGCCACATTTTTTTATAGGGATAGTTAGTCGAAAGCTGTTCAATGGTGTAGCCGCTTTCTTGAAGCACAAAAATCTGCTGGCATCGATTACACCCAAAGGCTTCAGTCAAGGCAATGGGAGTCAGTCGGCCTCGGCGGCGGCACGGACAAGGATAATCACCGTTTAGGTCTATTTTTTGAAGTTTCTGAGTGTGCACGAGGGGCAACAAAGATGAACTACGCTTAGAAACAACGACGGGTAGGCGATCGCTCTACCCGACTCAAAATGAGCAACACAGCAGGTTGAATCTGGATTTCAGGAACGTTCCTAAAACCAGTTTAAATCTATCGGCTTGAATCTAATGATAGTCAAACTAGGGTGGTTGGCCACGGTTACCAGAAAACTTCTGATAGATTCGGCGTCAACCTTAATCCTTTGCAGCCACTAGGCTAACGCGATTGCCTTCGTTTGCCTGTAAAGGTCTCTTGTTTTCTACAAAAAACTTCTACCTAGACTAGATAGAGTTAAGACATGAATTTAAAAGCGGGTGATGGGATTCGAACCCACGACATCAACCTTGGCAAGGTTGCGCTCTACCACTGAGCTACACCCGCAGAATTTGACCATCTATCAGAATGCCAGATAGCTACTACGTTGTCAAGCTATTTCGTTAGAACCTACAGGAGATTCTAGTGAAGGAGGCAGAATTTGAGCCTGCCCAGAGTCAGCAAACCGATTGGTTGACGCATCTGTCGAGATGGTGCGAACCTGACGCATCAAGGTGGCCATCTCAATGGCATTCATGGCGTATTCCCAACCCTTGTTGCTTTTAATTCCGGCGCGCTCTAACGCCTGCTGCATCGTATCGGTGGTCAGCACCCCAAACACGACTGGGACACCTGTTTGAAATGCAGCGGCGGCAATCCCCTTAGACACCTCTGACGCTACATAGTCAAAATGTGGCGTTTGTCCCTTAATGACTGCGCCCATACAAATAATGGCGTCGTAACGATGCGTAAGCGCTAGTTGTCTGGCTAGCAATGGAATCTCAAAACAACCCGGCACCCAGGCATAGTCCACTTGGGTACCGTGGGGATCGGGGTCAATCCCGTGTCGCTTGAGGCAATCTTGGCATCCCTCCAAGAGCTTACCCGTGACTAAGTCATTAAACCGTCCAATCACAATGGCAAACCGTAACGGTTCGGTCTGAGTAAATGTGCCCTCAAAAACTGCCATGTATATCCTAAACCACCAAATAGTTCAATGCGCCAACTACAACGACCAGCCCTAACCACAGAGCCGAACCAAATAAGATCAGCTTCTTAGCTTGATCCCAGTTACGGGGCGACGCATAAGCAACTGGAACGCCTACCACCATAACAAATGACAGAAGAACTAGCGCTGCTAGGGCAAATTGAAACACAATAGACATAATGGCTTTCCTTCATAACACCGCAAAAATCGACTGTTAAAGGCAAACAACAGGACTCAACGCTGTTGATAGGACAAGACCCTGCCCCCCCAATCGCCTCCCATAGTTAAACTATCAGAAATTGAACCCCTACGGAGAGTTGTCTGAGAGGATGTTTGGAAAGTTGTTTTTTGGTGCACTTGCGGACTGAAAAATCCAACCTTCTTCGATACTGCTGCCTAACCCCCTCTAAGACTGATCCCAATGCACCTG
Organism: Synechococcales cyanobacterium PMM_0085; assembly: GCA_949127705.1. Lineage (GTDB taxonomy): Bacteria > Cyanobacteriota > Cyanobacteriia > Elainellales > Elainellaceae > CASBQJ01. The sequence goes on along the minus strand of CASBQJ010000587.1, from coordinate 10,516 downwards.
ATCCTTTGTCACACTACTGCCGATTTCGACACACTGGGGGCAGCTGTGGGTCTGACCTGTCTGCATCCTGGAGCCCGAGTGGTGTTGACGGGGGGTGCTCACCCAACGGTGCGACAATTTTTGGCATTTCACCGCGATCGCTTTGCCCTAATCGAGCGACGAGCGGTTAATCCAACGGCTATCCGTGCCATTACTGTAGTCGATACCCAGTGGCGCGATCGCCTTGGCAAGGCGGCAGAGTGGCTGACATTGCCCAACCTCGACATTTCCATCTATGACCACCATTTAGAAGGCGTGAGTGACATCCCAGCCCAGCACACCTGGATTGAACCCGTTGGAGCGAGTACCACACTGGTAGTCGAGCAATTGCAGCAGCAGGGTGTGACCATCACCCCAGCAGAGGCGACGGTGATGGCGCTGGGCATCCACGTTGATACGGGATCGCTGACCTTCGACCCATCTACGGTGCGTGATGCAGCAGCGCTGACCTGGCTGATGCAGCACGGTGCCAGTGTGCCAACGATTTCGCAGTATGTGAATCCTGGGCTATCACCGCTGCTGCAAGACTTGCTGAGCTGGGCGCTGGCCAACCTCCAAACCGAGACACAGCAGGGGCATACACTAGCCTGGGTGATGTTAGACGTGCCGGATTATGTGCCGGGGCTATCGAGCCTTGCTAGCCATTTGACCAACCTGACGGAGAGCGATGTGCTGCTGCTGGCGGCTCGCTATGGCGGTGTGAAGCCGGATCAGGTGGGGGCATTAGCGGCATCAGGGGCATCAGGAGAAGCAGCAGAATTAGCAGAATTAGCGGCATCAGGAAAAGCTACTGAAGAAAAGCTGACTATTATTGGGCGATCGCGGGCGTCTGCGCGCGAGCGGGGGGTAAATCTGAGTCCGTTGTTCCACGGGCTAGGTGGGGGCGGGCACCCTAGTGCGGCAACTGTGACTTTGCGCACCAATGCTCCAGAAACAGTTCTAGCTGATCTGGTACAGGCCGTGCGATCTAGTGTCCGGCCTGCGGCTACAGCCCGCCAAATGATGTCGGCTCCGGTGCGCACCATTCGCCCTGAAACGGCGATCGCGGAGGCTCAGCGGATTTTGCTGCGCTACGGGCATTCGGGGTTATCGGTTGTAGACGATCACGATCAGCTGGTCGGCATTATTTCCCGGCGAGATTTGGATTTGGCTCTGCACCACGGGTTTAGCCATGCTCCGGTGAAGGGGTACATGACCACCCGCCTCAAAACCATCACACCCGATACCGCTCTAGCTGACATGGAGGCGTTGATGGTGACGCATGACATTGGCCGCTTGCCCGTGCTTCAAGATGGACATTTGGTGGGAATTGTGACGCGGACGGATGTGCTGCGGCAAGTGTTGCAGCGGCAGCGAGAGACCGCAGGGGAGGACGGGAATGACGGGCGGGAGGAAAATTGGGGCAGTGCCTGTCCGATGCCAGCCGTGATGTGGCGGATGTTGGGCGATCGCCTAGCCGCTCCGCTGTGGAATTTATTAACCAAAACGGCAGAGTTAGCAGAATCCAGAGGCTGGCAGCTATTTATGGTAGGTGGAGCCGTCAGAGATTTGCTGCTAGCAGAGGCAAATACCCTGCTGATCCCCGATGTCGATTTGGTGGTAGACGGATTTCACAGCTCGGCGGATCAAGCGGCAGGAGTAGCTCTAGCTCGGGCGATCGAGCAGGAATATCCTCACGTGCGGCTGCAAATTCACGGGCGGTTTCAGACCGCTGCTTTAACCTGGCATCATGACCCCACCCTAGACTCGCTTTGGCTCGATATTGCCACCGCCCGCACCGAGTTTTATCCATACCCAGCGGCCAATCCAGAAGTTGAAGCTAGTTCAATTCGGCAAGACCTATACCGCCGCGACTTTACGATCAATGCTCTAGCCATTCGCCTGAGCGAACCGTGTCAGGGTGAATTATTGGACTTTTTTGGCGGGTTAATTGATCTGCAAAAGCGGCAGATTCGGGTGCTCCACGTCAACAGTTTTATTGAAGACCCCACGCGGATTTACCGAGCGGTGCGGTTTGCGGTACGGCTAGGGTTTGAGTTGGAGTCGCAGACTGAAGCCTATATTCGCTATGCGATCGCCAGCGGCATTTATAGCCGCACTCAAATTGCCCAAGCACATACTCCCGCGCTCCAAACCCGACTGAAGCGCGAGCTGAAATATATTTTAGAAGCCCCCTATTGGAAAATCGCCCTGCGTAAATTAGCAGATCTAGACGCTCTAAAATGCCTGCATCCACAGCTGGTGTTGGACGACACCCTGTGGTGGCAGCTACGACTGGCCGATCGCTGGCTGGCGCGGTTTGACGCGACAATGACCCTCGACCATTGGCAAGTTTTACTAGAAGTTATCCTCGCCTATCTGCCCGTGCTCGATCGAGGCAAAGTGGCCACGGGGCTACAGCTTCCGGTTGACAGTAGCGATCGCCTCACCCACCTAGCAGACATTGAGACTACCGTGTCCGCCCAGCTCCAGGACGGCGATCGCCCTAGCCAAATTGTTCAGGTGCTTAACCGCTACAGCCTGCCGACCCTAGCCCTGGTGGGGATTCGGTGCGATCGCCCCCAGCGCCAAATGATTTGGCGCTACCTGACCCATTGGTCTCAGGTCAAGCCTCCGCTTTCGGGCAACGATCTAAGGCGGCTAGGCTATCTGCCGGGTAAACAATTTAAGCAAATTTTAGAGGCGCTGTTGATGGCGACCTTAGATGGCGAATTGCGCCATCAAGCTGAAGCAGAAATGTTTGTGACCGAGCAGTTTCCCCGAGCTTAGGTGCATGAAGCCGTTGCTGATAGGTTGCGGATTAGATGAAGGCCGTCGGGGCGGCGCGCGATCGTTCCACTGATCCCAGTGTGGCGATCGGCCTGTCATAATTGGTAAGAATTGGTAGAATTTTTATCACCTCAATCCCCATCTCTTTTGCTATGACCCTGATGGCTGGCGCGACGTTGCAACATGGTAAGTACACAATCCAAACAGTCTTGGAGCAAAATGAGTGGGGCATTACCTATCAGGCATTACAGGTAGATCTAGCTCAAGTTGTGGTCGTGCAGACCTTAAATCTCCCTGAACCCCCTGCTTCTGACTTGGATCAGTTTCTAGCGACAGTCCGTCAGCGCCTCAGCCCACTGCCTAATCCTCAGGTCAGTGTTTTAGAGTGTTTTATCGAGTCTAATCTGCTGTTTATTGTCCTAAACCATGCCGAAGGGGAGCTTGATCCCGACCTGCGCACCTGGTTTTCTCCAGTGGTAAACTTTTTATCCTCTGCACCAGCACCCACTTCGCCCACAGCTAGTCCTCTAGAATTAAACGGATTAAACGCGAACAACGGCCACACCGCCTCTTTGCCCCAACAAACCGTCATTCAGCCCGTTGCGACCACTCTTCAACCTCCACCGTCTTCCGTTCCACCGTCTTCCGCTCCAACATCCCCTCAGAAGATGCAGCGCCCCACCGCTCAGAACGGCCAGCCGCAGCACGGAACCTCGCCTGTCAGCAGTCCTGCTTCTGGCAGCCTCCAGACAGGCCAACCCGCCGTTCAATCTACCCCTCAAACTAAAGTCACTGTGCTCACAGCCTCGCCTTCAGCTTCAGCCAAACAAAACAAATCTAAGCTATGGATTCCCATGGCTCTAGGATTAACATCGATCGCCGCCGGACTGGCAGGCGCTAGTTTTGGCTGGGTGCTGCGGACTCATGCTTCGAACAGCACCAACAATCCGTCGCTGCTCTCTCCTATTCTCAATAATGAGCAGGCGTTTCCGCCGATTGAAGGATGGGTGGGTGACGACCCAGTTGATCTATCAACTCCTCTAGATCTGCCTGAGGAGGCTGATCGATTTAACGGTCGCCCTGCAGTCGGTGGCAGAGGCTCAGATCAAGGGGCATTTTCGGAAAATGTGCCTGCGGTGCGATCGCCCAGAGTCCCGCCAGCGGCCGTTGAAGAAATATCCCCTGTCTTTGATCCGCTTGCCCCTTTGCCCGACCCCCTAACCGATAGCGGAGCAGACTCGTCGTTCTATCCCCCCATCGAACCTACTCCAGAATTTACGCCAATCCCCCCCAAAATAAAGCCAGATTCTAATCCTCCCGCGACTCTCCAACCCCCTGAACCGCCACCTTCAACCGTTCAGCCTCCATCCGTCCCACAAAATGTCAACGGGGGATTGAGCAGCCCCGGTGTTCAGTAAGCTGAGATCCTAACGTTACCTAAAAAAGTCCCCCAACCTGGGTTGGGGGACTTTTCTTTGTACCTAAGAATTAGCTAGCTGCGCTAACCAAATCTAGCCGCCGTTGAGGCAATCAAGAAGGCTGCATAGGTGAGGATATAGCCCACGGTGAAGTGTGCCAAACCAACCAAACGAGCCTGAACGATAGACAGTGCAACGGGCTTGTCCTTCCAGCGAACCAAGTTGGCTAAAGGAGTGCGCTCGTGTGCCCAAACGATGGTTTCGATCAGCTCTTGCCAGTAGCCTCTCCAGGAGATCAAGAACATGAAGCCCGTTGCCCAGACCAGGTGTCCAAATAGGAACATCCAAGCCCAAACCGACAGATTGTTCATGCCGAAGGGGTTATACCCGTTGATCAGCGGAGCAGAATATAGCCAGAGGTAGTCTCTCAACCAGCCCATCAAATAGGTAGAGCTTTCGTTGAACTGAGATACGTTACCCGACCAGATGCCTAGGTGTTTCCAATGCCAGTAGAAGGTAACCCAACCAATGGTATTGAGCATCCAGAACATCGCCAGGTAGAAGGAATCCCACGCCGAGATGTCGCAGGTGCCGCCACGGCCAGGGCCGTCGCAAGGGAAGCTGTAGCCGAAGTCTTTTTTGTCGGGCATCAGCTTGGAACCGCGTGCATCCAACGCGCCCTTGACCAAGATCAAGGTGGTGGTGTGCAGACCCAGGGCGATCGCATGGTGAACCAAGAAGTCGCCAGGGCCAATGGTCAAGAACAGCGAGTTCGTGCCGCTGTTGATGGCGTCTAGCCAACCGGGCAGCCACACGTCGCCGTGGTTAGGCCAAGCGGTTGCGGCAATACTGTCAGGGTTAGACAGCAGCGTGCTAAATCCATACAGCGCCTTACCAGAGGCGGCCTGAACGAACTGTGCGAACACTGGTTCGATCAGGATTTGCTTCTCGGGAGTAGCAAACGCCTGTACCACGTCGTTGTGGACATAGATTCCCAGGGTGTGGAAGCCCAGGAACAGAGACACCCAGCTCAGGTGAGAGATGATGGCCTCTTTGTGTTGCAGAACGCGATCCAACACGTTGCCTTTGTTCTGAGCCGGATCATAGTCCCGCACCAGGAAGATGGCACCGTGAGCAAACGCCCCCACCATAATGAATCCAGCAATGTACTGGTGGTGAGTATAGAGCGCCGCTTGCGTGGTGTAATCGCGGGCAATGAAGGCATAGGGAGGCAAGGCATACATGTGCTGTGCCACCAAAGAGGTGATCACGCCCAAGGAAGCCAATGCCAGTGCCAACTGGAAGTGCAAGGAATTGTTCAGGGTGTCGTATAGACCCTGGTGAGGCAGGTTGAACTGACCTTCACTGCTCTTGCTCAGCAAGCCAGCCTTGGAGTTCAGCATTTCTTTGATGCTGTGACCAATGCCGAAGTTAGTGCGGTACATGTGACCCGCAATGATGAACAGAACGGCGATCGCCAAATGGTGATGAGCCATGTCTGTCAACCACAGTGACTCAGTCTGGGGATGGAAACCACCCAAGAAGGTCAAGATTGCGGTACCAGCGCCTTCAGACGTACCAAAAATCTGATTTAGACCATCAGGATTTTCGGCATACACGCCCCAGTTGCCCGTAAAGAAAGGCATTAGACCAGCAGGGTGAGGCTTCACAGAGAGGAAGTTATCCCAGCCTACATGGACGCCGCGAGACTCGGGAATGGCGACGTGAACCAAGTGACCCGTCCAAGCCAGCGAGCTCACACCAAACAAACCAGCTAGGTGGTGGTTGAGGCGAGACTCAGCATTCTTGAACCAAGATAGCGAGGGCCGGAACTTGGGCTGAAGGTGCAGCCAACCTGCAAACAGGAAGACAGCAGACAGCAGCAGTAGGAACACTGCACCGCTATAGAGTTCGCCATTGGTGCGCATGCCGATGGTGTACCACCAGTGGTACACACCGGAATAGGCGATGTTGACGGGGCCAGACGCACCCGCTTGAGTAAACGCATCCACTGCGGCTTGGCCGAAGTGAGGATCCCAAATCGCGTGAGCGATGGGACGGACATGGAGAGGGTCTTTAATCCACTGTTCGAAGTTGCCTTGCCATGCGACGTGGAACAGGTTGCCAGATGTCCACAGGAAGATGATTGCCAAGTGGCCGAAATGAGAAGCAAAAATCTTTTGGTAAAGATTTTCCTCCGTCATGCCATCGTGGCTTTCAAAGTCATGGGCAGTGGCAATCCCGTACCAAATCCGACGAGTGGTCGGATCTTGAGCCAAGTCCTGGCTAAATTTTGGGAATTTAGTTGCCATAGTCTAACGAGATCTCCTCGTGGTCATCCGACAGAAATGATCCGAGCTAGGAAAAACGCCCAAGTGGTGACGATTCCTCCCAAGAGGTAGTGAGCTACCCCAACCGCACGACCCTGAATAATACTCAGAGCGCGAGGCTGAATTGCAGGAGCAACATTGAGTTTGCTATGTGCCCACACAATGGACTCAATCAATTCCTGCCAGTAGCCACGACCGCTGAACAGGAACATGAGGCTGAATGCCCACACAAAGTGAGCGCCCAAGAACAGCAAACCGTAGGCAGACAAAGCTGACCCGTAGGAGCTGATTACTTGAGTGGCTTGTGCCCAAAGGAAGTCACGCAGCCATCCGTTAATCGTGATGGCACTTTGAGCAAAGTTGCCGTTCGTGATGTGAGTCACGGAACCATCGGGTGCCACAGTTCCCCAAACATCTGACTGCATTTTCCAGCTGAAGTGGAAAATCACAATAGAGAGGGAATTGTACATCCAGAACAGACCGAGGAAGACGTGATCCCAACCAGAAACCTGGCAGGTGCCGCCCCGACCGGGACCGTCGCAAGGGAAGCGGAAACCCAAGTTCGCTTTGTCTGGAATCAGACGAGAGCTACGGGCAAACAGCACACCTTTCAAGAGAATCAGTGCCGTTACGTGGATCGTAAACGCGTGAATGTGGTGCACCATGAAATCTGCCGTGCCCAAGGCGATCGGCATCATGGCAACCTTGCCACCCACTGCAACGATGCCGCCACCAAACGCAAAGCTAGCAGGCGCTAGGGCGTTGGGAGCAGTGCCGCCAGGAGCAATGGTGTGCAGGTGTTGAACCCACTGAGCAAACACCGGCTGTAGATTGATCGCCGTATCAGAGAACATGTCTTGAGGGCGACCCAATGCACGCATGGTGTCGTTGTGGATGTATAGACCAAAGCTATGGAAGCCCAGGAAAATACAGACCCAGTTGAGGTGAGAAATAATGGCGTCGCGATGACGGATGACGCGATCCAGAAGGTTGTTTACGTTCTGAGCCGGATCGTAGTCGCGCACCATAAAGATGGCAGCGTGAGCCGCAGCACCCACAATCAAGAATCCTCCGATCCACATGTGGTGGGTAAACAGAGAAATCTGAGTAGGATAGTCGGTCGCCAGATAAGGATAAGGAGGCATGGCGTACATGTGCTGCGCCACGATGATGGTCACAGATCCCATCATTGCCAAGTTGATAGACAACTGAGCATGCCAAGAGGTCGTGAGAATCTCGTAGAGACCCTTGTGCCCTTCACCCGTGAAGGGACCCTTGTGAGCCTCCAGGATGGTTTTCATGCTGTGGCCGATGCCCCAGTTAGTGCGGTACATGTGACCCGCGATGATGAACAGAACGGCGATCGCCAAGTGATGGTGTGCCGTATCGCTCAGCCACAAGCCACCTGTCACCGGGTTGAGCCCACCTTTGAAGGTGAGGAAGTCTGCATACTCGCCCCAGTTGAGCGTAAAGAAGGGCGCTAGACCCTTAGAGAAGCTGGGGTAAATATCTGCCATCAAGCTGGAGTTCAAAATGAACTCATGAGGCAAGGGGATGTCTTTAGGAGCAACCCCAGCATCTAACAGTTGGTTAATAGGCAGCGAAACGTGGATTTGGTGCCCTGCCCAACCGAGAGAACCCAAGCCCAGCAAACCTGCTAGGTGATGGTTCATCATCGATTCAACATTTTGGAACCACTCCAGTTTAGGAGCGCGTTTGTGGTAATGGAACCAGCCAGCAAACAGCATGAGTGCTGCCATGACCAGACCACCAATGGCGGTGCAATAAAGCTGGAATTCGTTGGTGATGCCCGATGCTCTCCACAGTTGGAAGAAGCCAGAGGTGATTTGGATTCCGTGGAACCCGCCACCTACATCTGCATTCAAAATCTCTTGACCAACGATCGGCCAGACCACCTGCGCACTGGGTTTAATCCCGGTGGGGTTGGTCAGCCAAGCTTCATAGTTTGAAAACTTAGCCCCGTGGAAATACATCCCGCTCAGCCAGATAAAGATCACCGCGAGGTGACCAAAATGGGCGCTGAAGATCTTACGGGAAATGTCTTCTAAGTCGCTGGTATGACTATCAAAATCGTGAGCATCGGCATGCAGGTTCCAAATCCAGGTTGTGGTCTTTGGTCCCTTTGCCAGGGTACGGTCGAAATGACCCGGCTTAGCCCACAACTCAAAGGAGGTGGGAACCGGATCCTTGTCCACTGCGATCTTGGCTTTCGCCTCTCGCTCCCGTGGGGTAGTTGTCATTTAGAGACTCTCCTCTCTCTAGACAAGGAACGAAAATAATACCCAAATCAAGCTCTGCACAGGGCAGCAACTCTCTACTCGACTCATCAGCCAAGAGCCGATGATTTAATGACCAAGCCTATGAGACCCAAGGGGAGCGGGTTCAATCTCCTAAGCAGAAGCCCTTAAAACGGGCCGCATGAAATCGAGAGAGATATCGAAGCCGTGATCTGGTTTGGACGCCAAAACAACGACAGCGAAACTTGTAGGGTGTTTCCACTGATTATAGAGCCGTAATCTGCAACAGCTCGATCACAAGTAACAATAATTCAAGAATGGCAAAACAAGACTCGCTGTGCCTTTCAACCTCAACGCTGATCCAGCAAGCGTGCTTTTATTGCCGATTCTTTACAAAATGAAATAGATGACACAGATCTCACAGTAAAGATCCTTAGATAGATCAAAAAGGGATTGAGCATCCACGAGCCGATCAATTTGCCCACCTTGAAGGGAACGCATGCCAAAAAGACTGCAAACCTGGAGACGTAAAAGATCCGCAGAAAAATCCGCAGAAAAATCCGCAGAAAAATCCGCAGAATAAAGATGCATAGGAAGCCTTCTGATCAGTGCCGGAGAGGGGCGCTAATCCGATATAGTTCCGTATGGACAGGTTTTAGCTGCATTGGCGATCGCTCAGGAGTCTGGCTGTGATAGGGAAAACGCGTTGGTGGAATACGGTCAGGCCGCTATTAGCAGGAATAATGGCGATGGTGCTAGGGTTGAGCCTGGTAGCCTGCGGCGATCGCCCTGCTGGTAAAAACGTGCGTCCATCGGGGGCAAACGCTCCGCTAGTGGGCAATGTATCTGAAGTATCGCCGCCTGCTGCCCTGCAAGAACTGCGCCCATTTCTAGAAACCTACCAGCCTCAGATTAAAATTCTCAGCCCGCGTCCTGGGGAAGTTTTAACAGACGAGCAAGTTTCCGTGCGCGTCCAGGTCAAAGACTTGCCTATTTATCGGGACAAAGATTTGGGGCTAGGGCCTCACTTACATGTGATTTTGGACAACCAGCCCTATCAGGCCATGTATGACCTAGAGCAGCCGCTGGTGTTTAAAGATTTAGCGCCGGGCACCCACACCGTTCGGGCGATCGCGTCTCGCCCCTGGCATGAAACCTTCAAAAACGATGGAGCCTTTGCGCTAACCACGTTTCATGTGTTGACCAAAACGCCAGAAAACCAGCCTGTGAGCGGCCAGCCGCTGTTGACCTACAGCCGCCCTACGGGAACCTATGGGGCCGAACCCGTTATGTTGGATTTTTATCTGACCAACGTGCCGCTGCATCTGATTGCCCAAGAGCGCGCCGACGACAGCATTCAAGACTGGCGGATTCGGGCTACGGTCAATGGTGCCAGTTTTATTTTTGATGAGTGGCAGCCGATTTATTTAAAGGGATTGAAGCCAGGGAAAAACTGGGTGCAGCTAGAACTGCTGAATGAAGACGGAGACGCGATCGCCAATGCCTTTAACAACACGGTGCGGCTGATTAATTACCAACCCGGCGGCAGCGATACCCTCTCAAAACTAGTGCGGGGTGAACTAACGGCGGCTGAGGCTCGGGGCATTGTTGATCCAAACTATGTGCCAGAGCCGCCCCAGCCCAGTCCCAGACCTAGTCCAACGCCCAGCCCAACGCCCAGTCCAACGCCCAGCCCAGCGGT